>JBDRDG010000123.1:0-8060 GCA_043821045.1 Candidatus Omnitrophota bacterium
CCGCGGCCAGACATTGGATATACCGACGATTGAAGTTCCCTTTGACATCCACAATTTCCAGGGCTTTACATTCCAGATACTTAAGATCAGGCGTATCGATAATGTAGATGAAATTTTCGCCGCGAAAGATTATGTGTCGACAAGGCCTTAGCTTCACTTTAGACACCTGTTGGTTCAAGTGATAGTAAGAGGGCGAAAAAGGTAAAGAGTAGCCATTGCGTTAGCGGATTAATTGATTTTTTGTCGAAGGTGGGCCAATTAGTTTTCCAGCTTAAATTTTGCCACTAAGTCTTTTAAGCTAAGGGCTACCTGCGATAAGTCGCGCGCGCCGGCAGCCATCTCGGCCATGGAAGCGGTCTGTTCTTCGGTTGATGATGTCGCCTGCTCGGCCGAAGAGGCTGATTCTTCGGCGATAGCGGCGATTTTTTCAACGGCGGCTACGACTTCTCTCGTTTTGTCCAGTTGTCCTACCGTAGCCGACGCTATCTGGCTGACCATCTGGGAAGCTTGCTGGCCAGCTTGGACAATTTTGGATAAAGCGTCTCCCACGTCGCTGACAATCTGTGTTCCTTGGGCAATCTCTTTGGTTCCCGCTTCCATAGAGGTAACGGCGTCTTTTGTCTCTTCTTGCACGCCTAAGATTAAGTTCCCGATATTTTTGGCGGAAGCGGCTGATCCTTCGGCCAGTTTTCGCACTTCTTCAGCTACCACGGCAAAGCCGCGGCCGCTTTCTCCCGCCCGGGCGGCTTCAATAGCGGCGTTAAGAGCTAAAAGATTTGTCTGGTCAGAAATGTTGGTTAGGACATCGACGATTTCCGATATCTGTTGTGAACGGCCGGCAAGGCGTTTTACTACTTCCGAAGAAGAGCCGATAACTTCGTTTATCTTAGACATGCGTTCTACCGCCTGATAAGCTAAATTGCCGCCTTCCTGAGCGGTTTTTGACGCGGTGTCGGAAGCCTCGGCGGCTGAGCGGGCGTTTGAGGCGACCTGTTTTACGGAAACGGACAGTTCGTTCATTATCCGCGAGGCGCTCTCAATTTTTGAAGCTTGTTCGGAGACGCCTTTGGATACCTCCTGAATTGTAGAGGATACCTCAATTGTAGAAGCGCTCATCTGCTCGGCGCTGGTAGAGAGGTTTTTGGAAGATGTGGTTACCGTGTCTGATGTGGCGCGCACCTGAAAAATCATGTTGTGAAGCGTGGAGATGAATTTATTAAAGAGGACGGCTAATTGCCCGATTTCATCTTTAGAGACAATCATGATCCGTTTGGTAAGGTCGCCGCCGCCTTCGGCTAAGGCGCTAAGGATAGAGACAAGATTTCTTACCGGGTTGGTTATGCCGCCGGCGACGATGAGGGCGACGGTAATGGTTATGACAATCACGAGTATGCCGGCGCCGATGAGCATACGCATTAATTCGTTGGCGCTGGCCATGAGGTCTTTAGCGGGCACGGCCATTGCCACCGACCAGGTTAATTTTTTATACGGTTCGTAAAAGACGTATTCGTCACGACCTTTGTGAGAGTACCTTCCATAGCCGCTTTTTCCCTGTCTCATTTCAGCCGTGAGCTGTTTTAATGTGGCGCTTTGCGATTGGCTTAAGTTTTCAGTAAGAATATACTCTTTTTTAGGGTGGGCGATTACTATACCGGATTTATTAATCATGTAGCCGTATCCGGTATCGCCGATTTTTACATCGCCGATGAATTTATTAATCGCTTTGCTGTCGATATTAATTGCAATAATGCCTAGGGTTTTATCGCCTTCGGTTACAGGTTCGGTTATCGTCACCACAGTCATAGACGTCTCCGGCGATTTGTACATATCGCTGATATAAATTCCCTGGTTTGACGAGGCATTTTTGAACCAGGAAGAAATTGCTTCGCTAGGCGCGATGTTGTTATCGTTTTTTAAGGTAGTGAGAATCTCTTTTCCCGCCAAAGTCACGATGCGGATCTGCGTAATGTAAGGCCGTTCATTGATATATTCGCGAAATCTATCGATGGTCGGCGAGAGGTCTTCGTCGAATTGAAAGAGTAAAAAAGCCATTTTAGAGATTGACCGCTCGCTGAGTTCTTTGGCGTTGCTCACGCAGACTTCGATAAAGGCGTCGATTTGTTCTACCGATTTTTGCGTGATGTTGACCAGTTGGCCGCGCGTCTGGGTAAGAAGGGCTTTTGAGGCGTTAAAGTAAGAGAGGATGCCGAAAATTACCAGAGGAACGATGGTCAACAAGAGATAAGAAGACAGGAGTTTTACTTTTATTTTCATAAAAGAAAGAGAGGGTGTTTTCTCAAGAAAGGCAGGGTTTATAAAACGGTTAAGTTTTAGGCATTGCCCGCCAGCCGGTTGAATAAAGACAGATAGGCCTTTCTTGAGAAATACACTTTTCGTTTACAAAACATTCCCGGACGTTTTTAAACCGGACTGTTTTTGTCTCTTATCGCTGTGACCATTTGGGAACCGGGTACCGGTACTTCTTTCCGGCAACGTCCGGCGGCCATACCGAAACCAGTTCGCCGGCCTGCCACTGCATGAGTAAAGTCGGGGTGCGAAGCTGCTGCGTGTGGGTGTCAAAATTCTCGAAACGGACGTGGCCGTAAACTGTCATAAGGTCGGTTTCGCGAAGAGCGGCCATAATATCCTGCGGTGCTAACGACGCGGCTCTTTCTAGCGCATCGGTGATAACGGAGACGGTGGCGTATTTACTCGCCGCGGAGTAACTGGGTATTTCGCCGTATCTCGCCTTATATTTTTCCACGAACTCTCTTGCCCCCGGATATTTTACTTCCGCTGCCCAAAGCGACATGGTAAATATGTATTCGGCTAAAGGCCCGGCTTGTTCGGCGAAATAAGGCATGTTGAATCCCGTGCCGCCGACGATTACCTTGGGGTTAATGTTGAGCTCTTTAATCTGTTTAACAAGAAGGATAGCTTCCTGGGTGTAGGAGATAAGAGCGAGGACGTCGGGGTTTGCCCGTTTTACTTCAAGAAGGATTGGGGTAAAATCAGTAGCTTTTTGGGCGTAACTGTTATCATAAACAACGGCTATACCGCTTTTCTCGCAGAATTTTTTTAAGGCGCCAGCCTGGCTTTTACCGTAGCTGGTAGGTTCGTAAACAAGGGCCATGGATTTAGGTTTAACTATTTTAAGGAGAAAATCTTCCAGTCCCATTGAATAGGAGTCAGCGATCGCTGTCATACGGAAAAGGTACTCACGGTTTTTCTCAGTTATATCGTTGGCTGAGGCGCCGGTTACGATAAAGGGAATGCGGTATTTATCAGCGACTTCGGCGATAACTTTTTGGTTGCGGCCGCTGGAGTAGAAACCAAAAAGTATAGGGTACTTGTCCACGGTAATAAATTTCTCGGCGAGCTGGCAAGACTTGTCGTCGTTAGACTCCGTGTCTTCAAAAATCCACTCGAGTTTCTTGCCTTTCAACGGGCCTTTTTTAAACCCGCCGCCGGCGTTAAATTCTTCGGTTGCCATAATCAAACTGTTTGTAAACTCCTCGCCTTTTTTCTTGTGCTTTCCGGTTGAGGCGATGGCGCAGCCGAGTTTAAACACGTCATCGGCCGGCTTTGCTTCCGGCAGGATCATGGCGGAAATCACAAATACGGCGATGAGAAGAAAAGAAAATCTTTTCATGGTCATACCTCCTTTTTGGCTTTGCTTTGTTTATGTTTTAAAATTTACCCCCCCCATAAACGACCAACATACTAAATGTATTATAAACATCGCTTAGACGATTTGTCAATTTTAATTTTCCCTCTGCTTAATAAAAAGGGGAGATTTATCAGCGGAAAACAAAGCGTTTCCATGCTTTTACGATATGGCTGGTTTGCCGGCATATCGGCTGGTTTAAAGCGATAGTTGAAAAATCGGCAAAAATGTGGTAAAAACGGATGAAGCCTGGAGGTGTTGCTAAGAGAGGCGACAGAGCCAGGCTTTATTTGTCTTGTGGACTGAAAGCGTTTTCGGCAATGTAGAAAAATATATTGCAAGATGTGTTTTATTAATGTATATTTTTAGGCATGGAAAGAAGAAAGGGCTCATTTTCTTTAGACATTTTTACCGCCGACCACATCGGGGTCGGCCTTTTCAAATACCGCCTCGTGCCCAAAAAAAAATTTGTAAGTATTAACGGCGCCTTTGCCCGGATGATGGGATATAAAAGAAAAAAAGATATTATCGACAAAGATTTCTCGTTGTTTTTCGCCTCGCCGCATGACGCGACTGTATTTTTTAACAGCCTTAAGAGAAGGAACAAGGTGCGTTTTTTTGAGACGCGGTTTAATAAGAATGGCCGGAGCAAGGTCTGGGTGGCGATTACGGCGGTTACGATTAAGTCTAAAACTAGCGAGTATATCGAAGGAATTATCGAAGATATAACCGCTCACCATCATATGGAGGAGAAGCTGGCTTTGGAAAGGGATTATATGCGTAACATCCTCGATAATATTCCCGACGCGATTTACTTTAAAGATAAAAACAACCGGATTATAAAAGTTAACAAATTCTACGCTCAGGGCGCGGGGTTTTCGCCGACGGCGATAATCGGCAAGACCGATTTTGATTTTTTCCCCCAGGAGCAGGCGAGGAAGATGTGGGAAGACGACAATTATGTCTTAACCACGGGCAAGCCGATAATCGGCAAGGTCGAACGCACGCTTCTTCCCAACGGCCATTGGAATCAGGTAATTACCACAAAGATAGCGATGTATGACGGCGGCGGCAAGATTATCGGAACCATGGGTATTACCCGTGACATGACCGCTTACGCTAATTTAGAGCACGACCGGCTGGCGATGGTAATGAACGGGCTTAATGTTTTAGTAAGGGCGCTTGAGCTGCGCGATCCCTATACTTTCAGCCATACCCGCCTGGTAGCGGACATTGCCGAGTCGATAGCAAAAGAGATGCAGTGGGACGAAAACAGGATTTTAGGCCTTCGCCTGGCGGCGGAGCTGCACGATTTAGGCAAGATAAGCATCCCCATGGACATATTGAATAAACCGGGACGTTTGAGTGAGTTGGAGTACGGCCTGATTAAAGAACACGTGAACCGCTGTTACGAGCTCATAAAAGAAATAAGTTTCCCTTTTCCCTTAGCGGAGACTATCGGCCAGCATCACGAGCGCATAGACGGCACAGGCTACCCGTATCAGCTTAAAGGGGACGATATTCTTATCGAGGCGCGCATTTTAGCCGTGGGCGACGTGCTTGAGGCGATGACTCACCGCCGCCCTTACCGCGAAGCTTTAGGATTAATCACGGCTAAAGAGGAGCTTAAAAAAGGCGCCGGTGTACGCTATGATGCCGGTGTTGTAGGGATAGTATTTAATCTTTTCAATAAGAACAACAATAGACCTTTCTGGAATTTGGCTTAAATAAGGAAATCCCACCAGCAATTATATAAAATAAAGGGGATTTATTTCTTTTCGCGGCCGTAAGATTAACGGCGGCAGGAGCAACATATTATATATTCAGGTAAGGAGAGAGCGGTTAAGACAGAGGAAGTATTTAAGTCGGGTTTTGTCGCGGTCGTCGGCCGGCCTAATGTAGGCAAGTCCACGCTGGTCAACGCGATTTTAAAAACTAAAGTGAGCATTGTTTCTTGTATTCCTCAGACAACGCGTCATTTGGTAAGAGGGATATTAAACTGTCCCGGCGCGCAGATAGTTTTCGTTGATACGCCCGGCATCCACTCTTTTTCCGAAAAGTTAGCGAAACATCTAAATAAGGTGGCAAAAAAATCCTTTGTCGATGTTGAGCTGATTGTTTATGTCGTTGACGCAACCCGTTCCATCGGAAGCGAAGAAGAGCGCGTTATCGATTGTCTCCTTAAAAAAAGAGACGCCAAGATAATAATGGCGATCAACAAAATAGATATCAATAAAAAGTTTGTTAACGAATATATCGGGTTCTGGCAGGAGAAGATGAAAAAAACCAAGCGGAGTAAAGACCCGATTTTATATTATATCCCCGTTTCGGCAAAGACGGGGCGTCATCTCGATATCCTCATCGATGCGATAAAAGAGAACTTACCGTCCAATCCGCCGTTTTATGATAAAGATACCACGACCGATTTTCCCCTCCAATTTCGCGTGGCCGATATCATAAGAGAAAAGTTATTCCTTAATCTTAAAGAAGAAGTCCCCCACTCTCTTGCGGTTGAAGTAAAGGAAATAGAGGATAAGGATAAAGTTGTTTATGTCGAAGCGGCGATTTATGTTAACCGTTCTTCCCAGAAAAAGATCATAATCGGCAAAAAAGGCGAGTTTATTAAAGCGGCGGGAAGTTTGAGCCGCCTCGATTTAGAGAAAGTTTTCGCCAAAAAAGTCTACCTTGACCTGCGCGTTAAAGTTCTTGGTGATTGGCAGGCGAAAAAGAGGATTCTCAAAGAGTTAGGGTATGAAAGTTAATCCCGGAGGTAAAAACGAGGGAGAATGTATTATTAAGCTAATTAAAAGCCGGCGTTCGGTGCGGCGGTTTAAGAAGGGAAGGATAACAAACTCTCTTATAAAAAAAGTTATCGATGCCGGCCGCTGGGCTCCTTCCGGCCTCAACAATCAGCCGTGGAAGTTTAAAATTATCCGCGATACAGAAAAGGCCGTTCTATCTTCTTATACCCGCTACGGCGATATTATAAAAGGGGCCGATACGGTTATTTTACTCTTTTTAGACAAGAAGAGTTCTTACCACCGCGAAAAAGATTTTATGGCTATAGGGGCCTGCATCCAAAACATGCTTCTTTACATACATTCGCTGAGGCTGGGCGCCTGCTGGCTGGGCGAGATAATCAATCAAAAAGAGAGAATTCATAAAGATTTAAATTTACCGTCCGGCCTTGAACTCGCCGCCGCGATTTGCCTGGGTGAACCGGCGCGCCTTCCTAAAACAACGCGAAGAAAAGAGGCGGCGCGGTTAATGATAGCTTAAATATAAACATGAAACTCTGCCGACATTTTGGTCTTTGCGGCGGCTGCCGTTATCAGGACATACCTTACCAGGAGCAGCTGGCTAAGAAAGAAGAGCGCCTGAAAGAGTTAATCAGAGAGAGTAATCAGGCAATTGAGTGCCGGCCGATTAACTCTTTTCCCCAGTGGTTTTACCGTAACAAAATGGAGTTTACTTTCTCCGGCGAAAAAGAAGCGGTTATCTGCGGCCTGCACACGAAAGAGAAGAAAAGGATTGTTTTTGACTTAAACGAGTGCCTTATCTTTTCCCGCGACACAGCTGTCCTAGTTGAGGCGGTAAAGGAGTTCGTTAATAACCGTAAATACTCTCCTTACAACAAATTTTCTCACCAGGGGTTTTTAAGGCATCTTATCGTAAGAGAGGGAAAGTTTAGCGACGAGCTCATGCTTGGAATAGTTACTTCCGGCCAGGATGGTTTTGACGCGCAAGGGTTTGTTGACCGGATGCTTTCCTTACCCTTAAATAAAAAGCCGCGCTCGATATACTGGATTGTTAATGACAGCTTCGGCGACGCCGTGACTTTCGAGAAAAAAAATCTTCTTTACGGCGAAGCCTTTATCACTGAAGAATTGGCCGGTTTTAAGTTTAAAATATCAATCGACTCTTTTTTTCAGACCAACCCTTACGGGATCGAAGAGCTGTATAAAAAAATAGTTGCCTATGCTCTTCTTTCGAAAGAGGACAGCGTCCTTGACCTTTATTGCGGCAGCGGAGCTATCGGCATATTTTTAGCAAAGAAGGCAAAATCTGTTCTGGGAGTGGAAGTGGATTCTGCCGCCATCGCCGCGGCGGTGGCAAACGCGAGAACAAACGGCGTTGACAATATATCTTTTGTCTGCGGAGATACTAATAGATTTCTCGCTGAGAACAATTTGGCCGGGAAAATATCCTTGATCGTGGCCAACCCGCCGCGCTGCGGCCTTTCCAAGAAGATGAAAGCGAAACTGCTTGATACGGATGTTCCCTACATGTTCTATTCTTCCTGTAATCCCCAGACGCTTTTTTCCGATTTAGGCGATTTGTCTTTTAAGTATAACACGCTCTTTGTTGAGGGGTTTGATTTTTTCCCCCACAC
>JBDRDG010000124.1:0-3142 GCA_043821045.1 Candidatus Omnitrophota bacterium
GCGCCATATTAGTTCTTTTGTCAACCATAGTTTACCTCATACACTATTTTATTTTCGGGGACGCCCGCCATATTTTTATCTATCTAGTCGGCGATATCGCTTTTGTTTTCATTGAAGTCCTTCTGGTTATGATGGTTTTGCACCGGCTGTTGCATTACAGAGATAAACAGGCATTATTAAAGAAGTTAAACATGATTATTGGAACTTTCTTTACTGAGATGGGAACCGATTTATTAAAGAAACTCTCTGATCGTGACCGGGATGCAGGAAAAATCACCGATCAGCTAGTTGTTTCTAACAGTTGGTCAAAAAAGAAATTTATGTATATAGGACAAAAATTAAAGAGGCACACAAGCCGTATTGAGATAAAAAAATCTGATTTAGCAGATTTCAAAATATTTTTAGCGGAAAAAAGGCAGTTTCTCCTTAATCTATTAGAAAATCCCAATTTACTGGAGCATGAATCGTTTAGCGACTTGCTTTGGGCTATTTTCCATTTAACTGACGAATTGGCCCTGACGAATTGGCCCATAGAAATAATCCGAAAACGTTGCCGGATAGTGACATTGAACATCTTAACGGTGACATAAAAAGAGTTTATCATCGCTTGATTGTTGAGTGGGTAGCTTATATGGGGCATCTAAAGAGTAACTATCCGTATCTTTTTTCTTTGGCGATGCGGACAAACCCTTTTGATTCTGATGCTTCGGTGGAAGTAAAGTAACAGAAAGAATTTTTAAAACTAGCGCATAGCGTTTAGCGTATAGTAGGTAGTTCGTCTCGCTCCGCGCGGACGAAGCGGGCGTGTAGCGTATAGTAATAACCAAGATACAAGGAACAATAACCAAATAATAACTAATGACCAAATCCCAATAACCAAACAAAATAAGTAAGATTTGGTAATTGGGTATTGGTGATTGGAATTTGTTTGTATCTTGTTTCTTGGTTATTTTTAAATGGAGATGGTATTTTGAATTAGTTGATACTATACGCTAATCAGTAGGTAATATTAGGAGGTAAAAATATGAGCGGTTTGTTCGGGGTGATTTCAAAAGATGATTGTGTGAAGGATTTATTTTATGGAGTAGATTACCACACTCATTTGGGGACCGAATACGGCGGCATGGCCGTTTTAGGCGAAGATTTTAGCCGGCATATTCACAATATAAGTCAGAGCCAGTTCAAATCAAAATTCTACGATGACTATAAGTATATGAAAGGCAGTAAAGGGATAGGCGTTATCAGCGATTCTGAGGAACAGCCGATTTATTTGAATTCAAGATTTGGCCCCTTTTGTATAGTTACCGCCGGTCTTATAGAGAACAAAGAGAAATTAGTCAGTGATCTTCTTGGAAAAGGCATGTCGTTTAGTGAGGTGAGTAAAGACGGAGTAAACACGACGGAATTAATCGCTAAATTGATAAGCCAGGGGGATAATTTAGTTAATGGCATCGAAAAGATGTTTAGTGTCATAGACGGCTCCTGTTCGCTTTTACTCCTTAATAAAGAAGGGATTTATGCCGCCCGCGACAGGGCAGGGTATACTCCTTTAGTTGTCGGCAAAAAACAAGGCGCTTGGGCGGTAACTTCCGAGACCTGCGCTTTTACCAATCTTGATTTTGAGGTTGTAAAATACCTCGCCGGTGGGGAAATAATACAGATCAATGAGAATGGTCTTGTCAGTAAGAGTAAAGGTAATGGCACAAAACAAATTTGTGCTTTCCTCTGGATATATACGGGTTTTCCCGCCTCTAGTTACGAAGGTATTAATGTGGAAGTAGCCAGAGAAAAATGCGGAAGATTTCTTGCCAAGAAAGACAAAGATATAGAAGTGGATTTAGTCGCCGGCGTGCCTGATTCAGGTATAGCGCACGCTTTAGGCTACGCCATGGAATCAAAGAAACCTTTCCGCCGGCCGCTGATCAAATATACTCCCGGGTACGCAAGAAGCTATACGCCGCCGTCGCAGGAGATTCGCGATTTGATCGCTAGGATGAAACTGATTCCGGTTGACGAAGTAATCCGCGGCAATAGGATCGTCGTTTGTGAAGATTCCATAGTAAGGGGAACGCAGCTTAAGAATTTTACCGTAAAAAAACTCTGGGATTGCGGGGCGAAAGAGGTTCATGTAAGACCGGCCTGCCCGCCGCTTATGTTTCACTGCCGTTTCTGCCTTTCTACGCGCAGTATAAGTGAACTTGCCGCCCGCCGGGCGATAAGGGATCTGGAAGGAAAAGATATCGAAGACGTTTCTGACTATCTTGGCTGCAATTCCCCAAAATATATGAGAATGGTCGATTGGATCGCGAAGGATTTGGCGGTTACGACATTAAGATATCAAACCATTGATGATATGGTAAAAGCTATTGGTTTAACACGGGATAAACTTTGCCTTTACTGTTGGAACGGCGAGCTGTCCAAGAAGGCCATGACGGTAAATCGGGCAGAAGAAGTGAGAGCCTAATACTTAATTAAAAAGGAGGTGTACATATGAAATTAGGTAAAACTTTGATTGCCGCAGCAGCTATTACAATTTTTGAGTCAATCGTAGGTGCCTTGACTTGCGGGGGTGTTTTTAACTGGGTTTATAAACTACCGCCGACTAGTGTTTGGAAACCCATGGAGGCGCCGGGGTTAGCTTATTATATAGGAGTTTTACTGCTCGGTATACTCTTGGTGATTGTTTATGTTTATCTTAAAGCTGGTTTGCCCGGGGAGACTAAGTTAATTAAAGGATTGGTATTCGGGCTATGTGTATGGGCGGTAGGAGTTTTGCCAGGTATGTTTTCCACTGCTATGTTTATGACTGTGGCGCCTGTAGTTATTCTATACTGGACAATTTCCGGTTTAATCTTTACGTCGTTAGAAGGGTTAATCATTGCTGTTATATATGGCGAATAGATAGTTGTAAGTTATCTGGAGTTTTCCCAAAGAATTCTTTCAGGAAAACTCTCATAAATTAAAAATTCAAAAATCAAAATGCAGGGATCAAAATGACAAAAAGCTATCAGCCATCAGCTGTCAGTTTTCAGCTTCAAAAAAATAATGTAAAGCTGATATCTGAAGCCTGAAAGCGGAAAGCGATTTTTGCATTTTTGCAGTTTGATTTTAATCCCGCTATCTCTTAATAATCCAGCTTGCT
>JBDRDG010000125.1:0-3692 GCA_043821045.1 Candidatus Omnitrophota bacterium
GAGACTTGGGTTTTTCGCAGAAAAGCCCCTAGTCGAATTATTGCCCCGAGCTTGGTCAAATTATCGCAGAGAATTTCACCATATGAAGGCGAGGAGGCTTAATGAGACTTGGGTTTTTCAAGCGAAGCGCGGAAAAACGCCTAGTCGACCGTGTTCTGAGTCCTTCGAGGATACTCAGGACAAATGATTCGACATGACTCGCCATCATTCGAATCATCATGAGTTTGTCGAATGACTTCATCGAAGGAATTCCCCGCGTCCTGAATTATCGTATATAGCGGGATCCCGAAAGTGCAAATCCATTATTTGAAGAGTTCAAAAAGGCAAGGCAAAAAAGTTAAACAAGAGGCATTATAATGGTAAAAACAGTCCCTTCTCCCAATTTACTTCTCACTTCTATTGTGCCGCGGTGAATCTTCGCGATGTGAAGAGCGATACTTAAACCCAAACCGTTGCACGGCTCCAGGTCTTGTCCTGTCCTATTCACATGAAAAAATTTATCAAAGATTTTAGGCAAATCTTCTTCCCTAATACCGATTCCCGTGTCCGAAACTGAAATATACGCTTTTATTTTATCGTATTTAGCCGTTATCTTAACCGCCCCTCCCTTTAAAGTGAATTTTATCGCGTTATGTATCAGGTTATAAAATAACCTTCTAAAGTGAATTTTATCGGCATTAATACGCCTTGTTTCTTGAGGCAGATTCAAACTCACCGAAATATTTTTTTTGGCGGCGAGCAGTTTGGCCTGTTCAAAGATTTCTTTTAGAAAAGGATCGATCTCCAACTCCTCAAACTTGAAAATCTCCGGCCGGTACTCCAACTTTGTCAATAAAAGAAGATCCTCTACTATTTTAATCATCCGGCTTATTTCTTCCAAGTTTGAATGAATCAACTCCCGGCATTCGTTAGGAATATCTTTACTCTCCAAGGCTAATTCCGATTCACCGCGTATTATGGTAAGCGGGGTTTTCAACTCATGAGCGACATGGGAACTGAATTCTACTATATACTTAAAAGAATTCTCTAGCCGGGTTATCATTTCATTAAACGCGTCCACAAGATACTCCATCTCTTCATCAGCGTGTTTAACTTTCACGCGGGCACTTAAATCTTTGTAGGTTATATGGCGCGCTAAAGAAACAACTTCTCTCACAGGAAAAAGAATCCAGTTAACAAAAAAACGCCCCACAAAAAAGCTCACCCCCATAATTACGAAAATACTAGACATAATCGCGTAAAGCCGGTTACGCAAGATATCAATTATCGGCTTAATCGAAGTTACTACCTGAATTAAAAAACGCCCCCTATGATCATGGGCAAAGAGATGATTCACAACACGCAAGCGCTGTTTTTCAAGTATTATATTCTTATAATACACCTTCTTATCGCGGGGAATCTCTATATGTTTCTCTAAGAAAGACTTTACTTCAGACGGCACGTTTTTTGAACTCGCGAGCAACTCTCCTTTAGACGACCAGAACAAAATCCAATCGAGCTCTAAATCCAACTTATCCCTTTTCTGCAGCCACCCCCCCTCAAATTCACTGACTTTTTCCTGTTCGGTATTTCCTTCTTCTAAACATATTATACGCTTGGCGGCAAACACAAAAGATGTATTATCCTCCCCGATAATTTTCAAATAAGCGCCAATAGTATTTTCGATTTCCCGGATTTTGATAGAAAGCTCATTATCTAGTTCCTCGTAAAGAAGATGAGACAAAGAAAAATAAAGGACACCGCTGAATATTACGAGGATAACAGTTAGAATAACCGTATATAATATACTGAGCTTGAATTTAATCGACCGGATCTTCATTAGTATTATCGTTTCAAAATATACCCCGTACCATGCACGGTATGAATAAGCGGCACACTAAAGGGTTTATCTATTTTCTTACGAAGAAAGTTAATATACACGTCTATCACGTTAGTGAAACTATCGAAATCCTCATTCCAGACGTGTTCAACAATCATTGTCCTTGTGACAATTTGATTAGAATGAAGCATGAGATACTCAAGGAGAGAGTATTCTTTACTTGTCAGCGTCACTTCTTTTCCGGCGCGTTTTACTTTATGAGCCAGCTGGTCTAACTCAAGATCGGCCACTTTAAGGACTGTAGTTTTATCGCTTTGCTGCCTTCGCATAAGAGCCCTTACTCTCGCCAGCAATTCAGCAAAAGCAAATGGTTTGGTAATATAGTCGTCGGCACCCGAATCAAGGCCTAAGATTTTATCCTGCAGTTTATCCCGCGCCGTTAACATCAGAATAGGAACGGCGATCTTCCTGTCCCGCAGTTGGTTACAGACCGATATACCGTCTTGTCCCGGCAGCATAATATCAAGTATAATTAAATCATAAGGATTGATTTCGGCATGGTAAAGTCCTTCTTCGCCGTCCGAAGCAATATCAACTATATAATGCTTTTCTTTAAGCCCCCGGGCGATAAAATTTGCTATTTTCTTCTCGTCTTCGATTACCAAAATACGCATTTTATTTAATTTTTGCTCCTCGGACGTTACTGTTTTTATCGATTTTCCCTAAACTAAAAATTGTATGACGCCTTTTCTTACCATCATAACCGCTATGGCGGCAAGAAGAAGAGCCATAACTTTTGATAAAGCCTTGGCGCCGGCTTCACCCAAGGTTTTAATCAAAACATGGGAAAAAGAAAAAATCAGGCCGGCGAGTAAAACGTTAAAAACGACTGAAATCAAAGTGGCAAAAAGGCCGTATTCGGCGATAATGATTAACGAAGTGGTAAGAACCGCAGGACCGACAATAAGCGGCGTCCCTATCGGCACAGCGCCAAGTTCTTTCGCCGGCAGGCGCCGGCGCTTGCCGGGATTTAATATATCTATAATCGCGATACAAAACAAGATAACGCCTCCGGCGATCATAAAATCGCCGATAGTTATACCGAGAAGGCGGAAGGTAGCTTTTCCCAAAAAGATAAAACTGAAAGCGAGGCAAAGCGCCGTGATTATTGAATGTAAAATAACCGACGACTTTTCTTTTCTTGTCAAATGATGAGTAAGAGAGACAAATATGGGGAGAACCCCCACGGCGTCAACGGCGACAAACACGGGGATAAACGACAACAATAAGTTTTTAAGCATATAACCGGCCTCCTTATATTAACGTATAGCGGATAGCGTTTAGCGTATAGTATGAAAACAGAGAGACAAAATACGAAAATACAGATTCAAAACATTTTTTATGCGATGCTTGATCGGTATTACCTTTTCTATTCATCAATCTTACCGTTCCCGCCGATTTCTTTATAGTAAATGATCAGGCTATCTCCTTCCTCGTAAAAATCAGGGATTCTGCCTACCTCTTTAAACTCCTGCCTGGCGTATAAATTACGCGCGTGAGCGAACTCTTTTTTAGTGGAAGTTTCCACGCGTAAAACGGCGCCGGAACCGTTTTGAAGAATAAACTCCTCCATCCTCTTAAGCAATTTCCTTCCGAATCCCTTTCCCTGATAATTCTTATCGACCACAAGCCAATATATGTCCCAGGAAGATTTTGTTAACGGCGTCCTGCCAAAAATGAGGAATCCGGCAACAGCCTCGCCTTGCTTTTCTTCAAGAAGGAAATAATCTTTTTCAGGGCTCTTTACATAGTTCTCTATTACCTCCTCCATAACTTCTATCTCTTTGCCGTTAAAAATCCCCACGTTTTTGGC
>JBDRDG010000126.1:0-4127 GCA_043821045.1 Candidatus Omnitrophota bacterium
TCGCTTTAGGCGTTACCGATCACCGTTTCATCATGGGTTCGATGGGGTCGGTCTTAGGCGAGAAAATATCGCGTATCGCCGAGTACGCTATAGATAATAAACTTCCTTTAGTGATTGTTTCCGGTTCCGGCGGAGGAGCGAGGATGTATGAAGGAATGTTTAGCCTTATGCAGATGGCTAAAACAAGCGGCGTCCTTTCTAAGGTGAAAGCGGCCGGCTTGCCTTATATATCAATTCTTACGCATCCTACTATGGCGGGAGTAATGGCTTCCTTTGCCGGTTTAGGAGATATTATCATTGCCGAACCGCGGGCGCTCATCGGATTTACCGGTCCGCGGGTTATTAAACAGACGATAAAACAGGATTTGCCTAAAGGGTTTCAGACTTCCGAGTTTAATTTAGAACACGGCCTTATCGATTTGGTTATTCATCGCAAAGAGTTAAAAAGCACCCTGTATAAATTTCTTAATTATTTATCTTGACATATATAGCTTGAAAAATTAAAATCGTTATCATATCTTTCCACAAGGGTAAGCCTGTTTTATTTGGCCGCTCTTGCTAGAAAAATAAGTTATGGCCCAGGTAAGTTTAAAAAACATAACGAAGGTTTACGGTCAAAAATCGGTCGCGGTTGATAATATCAGCCTTGGCATTGAGAGCAAAGAGTTTCTCGTTTTTGTCGGTCCCTCCGGCTGCGGTAAATCCACCTCTTTACGCATGATCGCCGGGCTTGAGTTTCCCAGCAAGGGCGATATATTCATCGCTGATAAGAAGGTCAACAATGTGCCGGCTAAAGACAGAAATATCGCTATGGTATTTCAAAACTACGCCTTATATCCCCATATGAATGTGTATGACAATATGGCTTTTGCCCTTAAATTAAGGAGGTATTCGCGTTCCGACATAGGAAAGAGGGTTAAGGAAGCGGCGGGCATTTTAGGTATCGATCATCTTATGGCGCGAAAACCCAGAGAACTTTCCGGCGGAGAACGTCAAAGAGTCGCCGTGGGGCGGGCAATTGTAAGAAAGCCGCTGGTATTTTTATTCGATGAACCGTTGAGTAACCTGGATGCCAAGATGCGCGTGCAAATGCGCACGGAAATTAACAAACTCCATTTAAAGATACAGACCACGATGATATACGTTACTCATGACCAGGTTGAAGCGATGACTTTAGGCGATAGGGTTGCCGTTATGAAAGACGGAAAGATATTACAGTGCGATACGCCGTTAAACGTTTATGATAAACCGGTCAATAAATTTGTTGCCGGTTTTATCGGGTCGCCGCCGATGAATTTTATCAACGGCAATATTATTACTAAAAACGGAGTAATGAGTTTTGACGCCGGGGCGTTTCATTTAAAAATTTCCGATAAGATGCGGCCGGTTTTACGCCATTACGCAGGAAAAAATATTATTTTAGGAGCGCGGGCCGAACGCATATTCGACAAGCTGTTCGCTTCCAATGCCACACAGTATAATACGATCAGGACTACCTGTGACGTGGTTGAAACCATGGGGTCGCATAATTATCTTTACCTTTCAGCGGGAGAGCACTCCTTTATCGCTTCAGTAGAAGGGTATAATAAGCCTCTTTCCGGCAGTATATTGGAAGTGGTGTTTGACATGGAGAGAGTGCATTTTTTTAATCCCTCGACAGAAGAAACAATTGTATAAGAACTATGTTTCTATAGTTTATCTTTCCTTCCTTTTAATACTAACCTCTCTTTTCCTTATTCTTGATAAGACAAACCTTGTATTTTTTATCGTTGTTTGTGTCATTTCAATAGTTATTTTTATAATTTTTGACCGCAAGGCAGTAGCTGTTTTCCAGAACGCTAAAATGAAGATAGACGAACTAGAGGCTCAAGTGAATTTGCTGGAGGAAGAACTTAAACAGAAGAATATTATTCTAAGAGACCTTCCCCCCAAAGCGGAAAGGGTATTTTCAATTAAAACGGTTGTTGAGGAGTTTGTCCAGTTTATTGAACCGGAAGAGCTCGCCAATTCAATCGTTAGACAGATAGAAAAAATATTCCCCGAAGCCGATAACGTTTTGTTATTTCTCTTTGACCGCCAGAAGGATACCCTTGATTTATCCTATTCTTTCCGGCGGAACAACGAGATAATCAGGGAAAAAAAAGGCGATACGATAGATTGGTGGGTTTTAAGGAATAACCAATCTCTTTTTATCGAAGATCTAAGCGGTGATTACCGCATGGATTTCACCGCCATTTACGCTTATAAAGAGCGCGGCGTCCGTTCCTTAGTCAGCAGCCCTTTTTCCATAGGGACTAAAATTTACGGCGTGCTTCGCCTTGAAAGTAAAAAGATAAAAGCTTTTTCTTTGGAAGATTCCCGCATGGCGCGGGTTATTTGTGATTTGGGAACGGTTATCCTGGAGAGGGCGTATCTTTTCAATACAATTAAAGACCTGGCTACAAAAGACTCACTTACCGATTTGTTTTTAAGGAATTATTTTTTTGAGCGGTTGGAGGAGGAGATAAAAAGGGCTTCTTTAAAAAGGACCCATTTTGGCTTAGTCATTCTTGATATCGATAATTTTAAGGCGATAAATGACACGCACGGCCATACCGTAGGCGATTTAGTTTTAAAAAGGCTTTCCGCTATACTGAAAAGAAATATAGGCGATTCGGGAAATATCGTCGCCCGAATGGGAGGGGAAGAGTTTATATTTTGCCTTGTGGAGTCAGATAAAGATGAAGTTAAGAAAATTGCCGATAAAATACGCCAGGACGCGGATAGGAACGTAATAAGTTTTAGAAGAAAGAAGATACATTTTACCGTTTCCATGGGCGTAGCTATTTACTATGAGGATGGGATGGATTCTTCTCAGCTGGTCGCCGCGGCTGATAGACTGCTCTATGAGGCAAAACGGACAGGAAAAGATAAAATATGTTTTACTTAATTAACCTTATTTTCGCGCTGATTTTTTTGTTCCACAGCTTTTTACGGCTAAAGGATCTTGACGGCAAATTCAGCCGCCAGTATGCCGCCCTTTGTGAGAAACAGAAAAGTTTTAACTCGATAAATAGCGCTTTGAGCAAACGTTTTCAGGAAATGGAAGATAAAATTAACGACGCCTTTTTCGTCTATGAGCTAGCCCGGGACATGTCACCTCTTATCAGCCAGAAAAAGCTTTTGGATGTTTTTGAAAGCAAACTTAAAGAATTCGGCGGGATCAAAAGCGTTATATTCTCTAACCGGCCAAGAGAAAAACATTTAAATTACGAATTAAAAACATATAGGCCTAGATATATTTCCATCGGCTCTTCGTCGCGGAAAACGAGAGAGTATTTGCCGTTATTCCTGCATCAGTTGAATTTATGCTTGGAAAGAATCGACCTTTACAAGAAACTGCAGGAACTATCCATACATGATTCGCTTACTCAAATATACAACCGGCGTTATTTTATGGAACGTTTTTATGAAGAGTTTGAACGGGCGAAGAAGTTTTCTTTGCCGCTTTCTTTCCTCATGGTTGATATTGACTATTTCAAGAAGATCAATGATACTTATGGACATATAGTGGGAGATGTCGTTTTACGGGAAATCGCGCGCATTTTGAAAGATAGTATTCGAACAATAGATTTTGTCGCCCGTATGGGCGGGGAGGAATTTGCCGTTATCCTTACCGAGACGAATAAGAAGAACACCCTCGCTGTAGCAAAGAGAATTGTAAAAGAGATCGCTTCCTCTAAGTTGAAAGCTTTTGATGAAACGCTTAAAGTAACGATCAGTATAGGGGCGGCTTCTTATCCGGAAAATACGGCCGATTCCGATATGCTGATTGAGGTTGCCGATAAGGCCCTCTATCAGGCGAAGGAATCGGGTAGGAATAGGGTGAGTTGGTTCTAATATTAGCGTTTAGCGGATAGCGTATTTTGTCTGCATAGAGCATAGCGCATAGGGCATAGAGTTAAAATAACCAAGACACAAGATACAATAACCAAGCAATGATCAATAACCAAATTCCAATAACCAACCAGAAGGATACACTGTATTCCATTATTAACGCATTATAATAATGTTTGGTGATTGGTTATTGGAGATTGGAATTTGTTTGTATCTTGTTTCTTGGTCATTGGTTATTTAACTTTGAATAG
>JBDRDG010000127.1:0-4347 GCA_043821045.1 Candidatus Omnitrophota bacterium
CGGGATCCCGCTATATACGATAATTCAAGGTGCGGGAAATTCGACTAGAGGCTTTTCTTCGAAAAACCTAAGTCTCAAATGAATCCACTCCCCGGGCTATCCCGAAATATCGGGATCCCGCAACACCATTATATAAAAACACAGGAAAGCGGGAAAGCCCGGGGTTTCCTATAATCTCCTCGCATTCATCCCCGGCTTGATCCTTCGGGAATACTGAAGGACAAGAAGCCGGGGATTTCTGCGTATCGATTAAAAAATAATTGCATTTTGCCCTAAAGAGATTAGAATAAGCATAATCGGATGGGTTTCACTTTAAATCATAAACGAAAGATGATAAAAGTAATTGTATATTTAATCGGCTTTATCCTTCTGTTTAAAGGATACATAAAATACATCGAATCAAAAAGCATTTTTTTTCCTTCCCAAGAGATTGAAAACACGCCAAGTATATTTGGCCTGAAATACGAAGATATTTTTATTCCCGCCCCAGATGGAATAAAGCTAAACGCCTGGTTTATTCCCTCCGAAGGATCTAAATATACCCTTTTATTCTTTCACGGAAACGCCGGGAATATCAGCACGCGCCTGGATAAAATACAGATATTAAACAGTATAAATACAAACGTATTTATTGTCGATTATCGCGGTTATGGCTTGAGTGAAGGAAAATCCAACGAAAAAAACGCCTATACTGACGCCGAAATAGCGTACGATTATCTGATAAACGAACGTAAACTCCAACCTTCAAATATTATCGTTTACGGCGAATCTCTCGGCGGCGCCATGGCGGTTGATTTAGCGGCAAAGAAAAAGATAAAGGGGATAATTCTTGAGGGCACGTTTAGCAGCGGAACAGATATGGGACGAGTTATATATCCTTTTATTCCCAGATTTCTATTCAGCAAAATTCTTGATTCTATCGGTAAAATAAGGCAAATTGACGTGCCGAAACTGGTTATTCACTCTCAGGAAGACGAAGTCGTGCCGTTTAAACTCGGCAAGAAACTTTTTGATTCCGCTGATCCGCCGAAACAGTTCGTAAAAATACACGGCGGCCATAACAGCGCTTTTTTAGACTCCCAGGATATATATGTTTCAGCCATCGCGGCTTTTCTAAAGAGCCTTGACAGTGACAAATGAGCCGCACCATATGCGATTGATGTGGCATATAAATCAAAAATCAAAGATCAATCCTTCGACTTTACTCAGGATTGATTTTTGATATTTGTATTTTGCCTTACGAGCTAATAGAATTTAAATCAGCTTAGGTTTTAAATTATTCGTGTGTGGCACTCGAGGGAGGGGAAAAATGAAGATATTAACCGAACATTTGTGGTTTAATACAGATACGCGGCGTGCTTTTATAAATATTACTTCTACGATAGAAGATTTAGTTCGAAAAAGCGGTGTTCAAGAGGGCCTGTGTCTGGTAAACGCAATGCATATAACCGCCAGCGTGTTTATCAACGACGATGAAAGCGGCCTGCACCGCGATTTTGACAAGTGGCTTGAGCGTATCGCGCCGCACGCGCCGACTTCCCAGTATGACCATAATAACGGTGAGGACAATGCCGATGCCCACCTTAAACGGACAATTATGGGGAGGGAAGTTATCGTAGCGATTACCAAAGGAAAACTTGATTTTGGCCCCTGGGAACAAATTTTCTACGGTGAATTTGACGGCCGCCGGCGTAAGCGCGTTCTCGTAAAAATTATCGGTGAGTAACCAGTAACGTGACACAAAGAAAAATTAACAGAAAAAGCCTTTACACAACCACCGCGCTTTATTACAATTAAACTAACAAAATCAATATTTAGTAATACAAAAACGGGAGAGGAATCATGAAAGAGTTTATGAGTTTGGTTTTCTGGTCTAATTCTGTAAGTGCATATCTTATTGCATTTTTAGTTTTTATCGCGTCAATTATGGTTATTAAGATCGCGCATTACATTCTTATAAAATATTTTAAAAAATTGGCCGAGAAAACTTCTACCACGTTTGATGATTTTCTGATTAAACTTATACAGAAGATAGTCTTCCCTTTAGCCTGTTTTGGCGCTGTTTATATAAGCATAAACGCTTTAACCTTACACGTGACGGCCAAAAAAATCTTAGATGTTTTGGGCGTCGCCTTACTTACCTTATCTGCGGCGCGTTTTCTCAACCTTTTTGTTATTTACGGATTTAAACTCTACTCTGTCAAAAGAGATCAAAATAAAACTTTAGAACGCAGTCTTGATGGCATACTTCGTGTATTAAACTTTATTATCTGGGCGATTGCCATAATATTTTTTCTCGATAATATCGGTTTTAAAATCTCCACGGTAATTGCCGGTTTAGGCATAGGCGGTGTCGCCGTTGCTTTAGCGGCTCAAGCGATATTAAAGGATTTATTCAGTTATTTTTCGATTATTTTTGACCGGCCGTTTGGAATCGGTGATTTTATCATTATCGGCGATTATATGGGGACAGTAGAGTACATCGGCGCCAAAACCACCCGTATTCGCAGTTTAAGCGGCGAGCAGTTGATTTTTTCCAATACCGACCTTACTGACTCACGCGTGCGTAATTATAAACGCATGGAACGGCGGCGGGTTGTTTTTAAACTGGGAGTTACCTATGACACAAAACTAGAGTTGTTAAAAGAAATCCCGGCGATTATTGAACGTATAATTAAAAATGTCAGCAACACGGCTTTGACCGTGCGCATTTTTTCTCTTACGGCGACTTCAGCCTCATTTTTGAAGTGGTTTATTACGTAATCGGCAGCGATTATAACGAATATATGGACATACAGCAGGAAATTAATCTCGCGATAAAGAAAGAGTTTGTCGATCGGAAAATAGAATTCGCGTATCCGACGCAGACGCTGCACATAAATAAACTAGCGGATAGCGTGTAGCGTTTAGCGCATAGGGCATAGACTTAAAATACCCAAGTTCCAAGAAACAATAACCAATGGTCAAATTCAAATAACCAAAAAGAATCAGGGATAAATTATGCGTTTGGTGATTTGTTATTGGATATTGAGGTTTGTTTGTATCTTGTTTCTTGGTTATTGGTGATTAATCTTTTGGCAATACGACGCTGTGATAGAGAGAGGAAGTGGTATGAGAAAAAGATTTTTTGTAGTTTTGATTTGTTTAGCATCTTTTTCGATTCGTTGGGGTTTAGTATTTTCGGCTCCCGCCTACGGGACAAATTTACCGTTGCGGAAGCAGTTTGTCGTTGGCTTTGAGACATACCATGTGTTTGACCGTGATTTGGAAGAAAACTACGGATCGTTGCGCAGCAGCCAGAATTTTTTCCTGCTCACGTACGGATTGCGCGAATGGTTATCAATTGATTTGAAGATTGGATTAGGCAACATCAAGCAACACCCGGAAAATGTTGATGAGCTTGATTATCGCAGCAGTTTTGCCGGCGGTTACGGTTTTCGCTTTAAACTCCTCGATGACACAGCCCACGGCATTAAAACGGTTTTTGGTTTTCATCATATAAGTGTCCATCCCCATACTTTACGCGTCAATAGCGTAAAACATACCGGAATCATCGATGATTGGCAGTTTTCTCTCTTGTTTTCGAAGAATGTTCTTAATCTAACTCCCTATATTGGCACAAAATGGTCACGTCTAGACTATATCCATTGGGAAGCGGGGGAGCGTAAACGAAGGATGTCGGATTTAACAGAAGATATCGGTTTAATTGCTGGCATCGACACGCCTTTTTTTATGAATACACTACTTAATTTGGAAGGACATTTCATCGATGAGAAAGCAGTATCATTATCTTTAATGTATGCGTTCTAAATGTCATCAATATTAGATCCTTGATCCTAGATGCTCGATCCTAGATGAATTATATAATATATTTTAAATCTAGCATCGAGGATCTAGTATCGAGCATCGATAGTCAATTACTAAGTTATTATTAATAAATGCTAATCAAAGATAACCCCGCCGAGTTTAGCAGCTACTTAGAAGATACATCTAATCTTAAGGGCAACGCCGAGACTTTATACATACCGGACAGTCAGAAGGAATTGCCGGAAATCCTAGCATCATGCCGTCAGAAAAATATTCCTATAACTTGCTGCGGCGGGCGTACCGGCACAACCGGCGGGTGTGTGCCTTTCGGCGGCGCGGTTGTCTCCTTTGAAAGATTAAACAGAATTATTAACATCGACAGGGATAGAAAATTTGCGACTCTTGAGGCGGGAGTACCGCTACAAGATTTAGAAACAGCCCTTAATAAACAAGGTTTATCGTTTCCCGCTCAACCGACGGAATCGCTTGCCTTTGTCGGCGCGGCCGCTTCAACCGGCGCTTCCGGCCTAAAGGGTTTTC
>JBDRDG010000128.1:0-8420 GCA_043821045.1 Candidatus Omnitrophota bacterium
TACGCCTTTTTAGGCGAAGCTTATTTTAATCAAGGCGATTATTCTGAAGCCGTGAACGCTTTTCGAAGAGCCCTTGCCGGTGACCTTAGTCTCAGCGAACGAAATAAAGCGAACAATTATTTGGCGCGCGCTTTGGAGAAATTAGGGAGTAAAGATGAGGCAATCGCCGCCGCTCGCCAAGCGGTAACTTCCAAAGATAATGACCCTTACACGCTTAACAATTTAGGTAACCAATACTTGTACGCCGGCCAGTACGCTAAAGCTCTGGAAATATATAATCAGGCGCTTGTCATAGACCATGCATTTATCGATGCCCAGATTAACATCGGCAACTGTTATCTTATGTTAAATGATCTCGATAAAGCTTTGTCCGCATACAAAAAAGCCCTGAAGATCAATCCCCAATGGGCTATGGCTTATTACCATATAGGAGTAGTATATATAAATACTCCGGGAAACTGGCAAAAAGGAATCGATAACTTCGCCAAAGCGGTTGAACTTAAACCCGGCCTGTTGGATATAATCGGACAAAAGTTACCGCGGGTTAAACCCTACGTAGAAGAAGTACTAAAGGCGAAAACAAAAGCGGCAAGTTCAGCCTTAGGAAAAAATGATGATTATCATGTTGGGATACAGATTAAAGAAGTTAGAAAAGAATTAGGGATTTCTCAGGTACAACTATCAAAATGGTCTGGCGTACCGCAAGGGCAGTTATCGAGATTTGAAAATGGTCCTGAGACGCCGCGGATGGCAACCTTAAGAAAGATCGAGCAGGCGTTAAGAAGGTCTTTACATACAAGTCATTTATCGGGTTATGCCGGCAGTCTTATTAAGGCCGAAAGAGAAAGACAAAGCATGGCCCAGGTGGAATCGTTACCCAAATCAAACCCCGGGGGTTTGATTTGGGTGGATTTCATAGGGAAAGTGGGGTCAAGTTCAATTCATCTTATGCCGGGGGTGCTGGACGCGGTTAGACTGGGTGTAACTCGCGATACCATTGTAAGATGTGAACAGAGAGAGGCAAGATTGTTGTCGCCGACGGGATGGGAAGTTGAGTTGGATAAAACAAAATACCCCAATAAAGACGATATCCTAAGCCGTATTAGTGAGCGTGAAATTCGAGAGGCGGTCGATAAACTGCCGTTTTATTATCAAATTGACCACGTACCGGAGTTTAATCTGGGTCCGACAATGAGTGCGGAGACGCAGAGCCTTTTAGTGAAGCGGTTATTGGCGGTATGTAACATTCCGTTGAAAGATGTTATATCGGTTCAGGTAAATGTTGGTATCGAGAGTCAACAGGTCAGTGAGGTTTATCTAACAAAATTTCTCGCTGACGCTCATTTCCTGATGTTATCCGTGGTTATCGCTTTTGTAACTGACAAAAGAATACGAAATAAAAAAACTTGGGTGGTAGTTACCGACCGGGGGGAAAAGTACAGCGCCTCTATTGACGGCGTGCCTTATATTCGAATAGAGTACGCTTTCGCCGATATTTATCACATTAGAAAAACAGCAAGGATTATTCAGTATCTCCATAAATCCTTACTGGAGTGCCACCGCTTATCGCGCGGGCGAGTATCATTGACCGGTAAAGAGAAGACCTTGGCTGGCGTTTGGAACGACGGGAGAGGAAAAGAATTAAGAGCTGTCGCTAAGCGGATAATTATTGATAACAAAAATGACCTTAACTTTTTCGATGCCGGTACTTATAAATGCCTTATCGACTGGCGCAGAAAAAACAGAGATAGCGTTGATTATATAAGAATATTATTGCGCGAGACGGCGAAAGAGTGCGAAAGGATAATACACAAGGCTTCTTCCAGCCTTCACCCCGAGGCTGTACATCCGGCTGGTATTTTGAAAGAAAAAATACCGTTGGTTTTTGCCGGAAGTATTGATGCCGCGGCGATAGAAGAAGAGGTTAAACGGGTGAGGTTATGTCCGTATTCTTTATATGAACAGGAAATAGCGAGAATATGGGGGCATTTAGAATTTCATGAATTTAAAGCGGGGCGGGATAGCGAAAAAAGACAGAAGTCAAAGGTTAAGAGAGAAAGCATAAGAGAAATTCAGGGCAGATTGGCTAGACTGCGTAAAAGTATCTATGAAACAATTGCTCGTCAGATGAAAGTTAATCAGTTCATGCGATGGTGGGAAGAAGTTCTTGCCTCCTGCGGCGGCAATTATAATGCCGCGATAGAAATTTTAAGAAGCCATATGGCAGCGGTTGACGCCGGCGGTAGTTATGCCAAAGATTTCTTAAACGAGATGGCTTGGAAGATGATGGTAAAACATGAGACTGGAGATAATATTGAGGAGTTAGGCAAAGAAAATAAAGAGGCGGAAAAGATATCTCAGGATGTAATTTTTTCTTTTTATCAGCAGGATAACTTAATCTTACAAAGAGTGCCGATTTATTTAACCGAAGATAGCTTCATAACTTTTGATGTCTTAAACAGCGGGTTTTACCGTGTCGGGCCGTTATTCATTGTTGACAACGAAATCAAAAAGTCTTTCCTGTCAGTATTCCCTAAAAAACACATAGACAAAGTAATCTTCATGCGTAAGATGTTTGAATATTTACCGAGTATGGCCTATTTGTTCCATAATATAACAGCCGTTGCCGCTATGCTTTATATGAGGCAAAAGATAAAGAACAGTTGTTTTCTCGATTGCGGTTCCGGCAATGGTATTCTTATGGCGGTGGCTCTCTCTTTAGGCGCGGTTAAGGCAATAGGCGTGGAAAATATACCTTTTGCCGGTAAGGAGACGGATGATACTATGGGGATTAATCAATACGGCCCGGGAAAACATGAATTAGTCAATTGTGATTTAAGGAAGAAAGCCAGTGTCTTGAAAGCATTAAAGAAATATCGTGATAGGATCGTATGCGGTATCGTTAGCATCGGTAATCATTTCCCTGGTGATGAAGAAGCCATGGCAGCTTCTTACGCGATTTTATCTGAGCTGTGTCGTTTTATGATTAGTTCCGGGCATATTGGACTCAACCTCAATTTGTGGACAAACAACTACGCCTCGTATAGAGCAGTCGATGGTACTCATATGGCCGAAAGCGATACGGTTGCTATTGAAGGATATTTCGCGAAGAAAAGATTCTCCAGTTTTGAGATTGTCCGCACGGATTTCTCCGATAAAAGTGTGGTTGGAAAATACCATATGCCTACGTTTCATAAAGCCGTTATCGGCCGGCGCATGCCGCGTTTCGGCAGTAGTTCAGCGGTGAAATCAAACCCCCGGGGTTTGATTTGGTCAGGTTTTATAGGATATTTATCATCCGCGGCGGATGATTTAAGAGGCAGCCTCCCCCGTGGCTACGGTGTCTCTTCATCCGCCGCGCCTTCTTTTTTGGATGAGGCTAGTGGAATAGTTTGGAGTTTAAGCGGTGGGGATATATCATCTTCAGCGCTAAACACACCAAAACAGACCCCCGGGGTTTGTTTTGACACGGGAGGTGTTAACCTTAACGAAGTGGCCTTAGCGGCGATCGCGCCGTTTGCCACGGCTATCGCCCACGTTCTGCATTATGTAAGCGGCAATGAAGTCACGATAAACGCCGCGCGCGCCGGTGAAGGGTTGACGTTGTTGATTTCCCGCGCCTTTCGAAAAATGTTTCGTAAAATGAATGTAGGCGGCGTGATCGAGATTGCCGAGAAAGAAAGGCCTTATATCCCGGAATTACTGCGAAAGGGCACAACTTTCGGGGATGGGGATGTAGAAATAGGAATAGGCTTAGATGTTTTGGAAAACTCAAGAGCGATATATTCTTTTCCCGCGAAAGGGCCGTGCCTCTCGGTATTACTATTGGGATTAAAGCGCGCCTTGTGGGGATGGGTTGATAATATTTATTTCCAGAAAATGGTTATCCGCGGAAAGAAAAAAGTAGCGATAAGCTTAGATGATGATTGCCATACGCAAGTCGGCTTGTGGGAAGAGGCTTGTGATAAAGGACGCGAAGATATAAAAGTAGGTATTTTGTATCCGCGCGAGCGGCATGAGAAGATAGTTAAAGAATTGATTGAGGCCGGAATAAGTTTCGACACCAAAGATTTTAGTATAATGAGGCAGGCGCTTATGAAGACAGGCATATACGAAAACGGTAATTTAATACTGTATGAACATGGTGAGTTGGACGCTTTTAACAGGCTTTGCCGCGGCGAGTTGGATGTTCTGATCGGGATAGGAAGACCGACAGAAGCGGAAGTAATGCTGCATGGGGCAAGACAGCGCGATTTTCAGTTTTTAGGCAGGTTTGTCAGTTACGATAACTTAACTGACGGGAAGTGCACGCCTGCGGCGTTGATAAATCCGCAAAATTTCTCTCAGCGCGAGATCGGGCTGTTGCGAAGAAACAACATTGTTTCGCCGGACGCGGCTCTATATCTGCGTGACGGGCAGGTCCGCTGGAACAAGATATGGACAGAAAAAGACGGCTCGCCCGATGTATGGATTATATCCGCGTATATCAACACATGTACCTGGGACAATAAACTAAAAGGGGTTAGCTTTATTCCCCGCGGAAACAAGTTTGATGTGCGCGTTTTGTGCCTTGGCCCGGCAATAGAAGATGAGTATACAGAAGAGGCTTTGTGCCGGAAGATACAACAAGGGTTCATCCGCGGAGTTGACCCTTACATTTATGAACTAGAAAAAGTCAATAGATTAAAACCTCATTCATCTTACGTATTTCAGTTGATATTTAAATCTAAACTCGACTCTTTTGAGAAAAAGAGTAGCGAAACAAACGATTTGACAAGAAAAACCGCTTTGCTGGCGGCTGAAGCTGACTGCCGCCTGCACTTCGGCCTTTTTGACCAGGCCGAGGGAGCGGTTATTAAAGCATTGACCTATATTACCGGTCCTGAACTTGAGCAGTTGCGCGATAAATACCACGCTTTGCACGCGTATATCAGCGCTCATAAAGAATTGACGCAAGAGAAGGGTCTGGCCGCTATCGGGAAGGCTAACGGACATCTTATATCATGCGTTATGTTCTGGAGTAATTATATTAAAGGGAAGTCGGCAAAAAATATAATGTTTTTACAGAAAGACCAAGGATTGTTAATAAAACTTAAAAGACTTCTTAGCTTGGATGTGATTACAGGAAAACGATTATCACAAATAATCAGCGAGTTGGATCAAATCCGCTGGCCGTTTGTGAAAGAGTATATGCTTTTCGGCAGCGCGCAAAGGCTATTAAGGACTTTGCGCCGTTCTTTAGCCGATACCTATCGGCTTGAAGGTAGAAGATATGTGTTGGATCTGTTACGCATATTCCCTTTGGCTGAAGATGAGAATCAGGGAGTAATCTATCCTGATATCGAGCCGCTATCTCATAACTTAGTTGTGGCTCAGGAGCACTATAAGATAGCAAAGATGCTTTTGCCTATGAGAGAACAATCCGGCGAAGCAGGTAGATTAGAAATTGAACTCATTGATTTGCATATTCAGGAAACGCAGCTATTGCTGGATATTTTTACAAAGATACAAGAACGGAGGGACCCGACACAGGAAGAATGGCATGGTTATGGCCGGATATATCTGGCTCTCGCCGAAACGCGCCGGAAAAAAGGCGAGAATGAGCAGGCTGTTACGAACTTTGAAATAGGCCTTGAGTGTTTCTGGTCGCAAATAGCCGATGCGATTAAAGGGCTGGCGCCGCTAACGGTGATACTTAAAATCGCCCGGATGTATGAAGATGTGTCACGCTATGAGACAGCCAATCTGTGGTATCAACGCTTATTAGAACCGGAGTCTTTTCGTGACATTGTTCATCCCAAAAGTGAGATAGATAGAGACCCGCAGGGGCTCCTGAAATGTATGCAGTATAGAGGGGCTTTCCCGGAAGTGATGAGACGGTATATCAGATCATTTTTGTTGACTGTAAACGTAGAAGAAAGAGTAATCGACTCTTTTCTGCGGCGGGAGGTAGATAAATGGATAAAACAAGACCGCCTTTCTTTCAAGAACGGTACGGCATGGTTTAAAATAAATGGTTTTAACCTGGTCTTGCTTAATATCCTGATTTCCAAGGATTTATTCGCCTCGCCGGACGCCTCTTCGCCGATAGATAACCGGATGAAATCAAACCCCCGGGGTTTGATTTGGTCAGGTTTTATAGGATATTTATCACCTGCGGCGGATGATTTAAGAGGCAGCCTCCCCCGTGGCTACGGTGTCTCTTCATCCGCCGCGCCTTCATCTTTAAAAGAAAAAGTCGCGGCGCGGTTAGATAGGTTGATGAATATGCGGGGAATTAAAAACAAAGTGTTGGTAGCGGCAGCGGCGTCTTCAATAAGTGATGCGACAGGACAAAAAATCCTTGAGTTTTTAATGAAAGAAACTATCCGGATGCTTGACGCTGGAATTGTCCCGGTCGTCCGCCTGTCGACAATAGCCGGCGCGGTTTCTGTCGATGCCTCGCTGGTACGCGTTATTTTGAACCGGATAAAGACACGACAAAACATCTGGTTCATCAACGGTGATGGCGTGATACTTAAGGAGTTCTTAAGGCGGACGGTCGTACACTTTAATGATATGGCTGTTAAGTTACGAAGGCAAAAAGAAAAGGAATCTGTTTCTACCCGGGTGGCTGTTTTGAATAAGATGATACTGATGCATAATGCCTTAGCCCAGGCTAACGGAGAGTGGTGGCGCGTCTCGCGGGACTATTTTGCTCTTGGTAAGATGTATGAGGAAGCAGGCGACCTAAATCAGGCCCTAGATGCGGTTTACCGCTCGGCCAAGATGAATGAAGATAGTGCCGCTAAAGTTACTCCGGGGTTGGCGCGCGATGATTCCCTCATATGGGCCATCCGGCGCTATAAGACAGTTTGGAATATCTATGGAAAGTTAGGAGCGCGCGATAGACAGAAACGGATGATGGTGAAAATTAAACAGGTGTGTCTGCTGATATCTGATTTTAACCGCCGCATTTTCACTCTGTTAGAGTTGCGCGAAAACTTGCGTGGCGAGGGACGCTTTAAGGAGTCGGCCGAAATTAACCTGGTGATAGCTAATGTTAATCAACTTAACGGCGCCATAAGCGAGGCCTTAGAATCGGTTAAATTCTTATTGTATGATTTGCGTGATGAGATCTCCACATGCTTTGTCAGTCAAACTGTTCATGAAGATAACGCTTTAGCGATAGCGGAAACGCTGCGTGAGGAGAAACCATTTGTTTTACAGCTGGTCGCCTGGAGCATTCGTAAACTCGCTGTCCTTGAATCCAGCATTCCTGAGGTCGACGAAAACTTTGTCGTAAAAACAGCTGTTTGTTATTCAGTTATATCCAACATCTATTTTGTGTTAGGATTGGTTTCAGAGGCGGCTCGGGCGAAACAGAATCAAGCGTGGGTGGGGCAGGATATTGGCCAAGACGTGTATACGGCTAAATGTTTACGGCGGGTTGGCAAACTATGGTTTGTTGCCGGTGAGTTTGAAAAAAGTGTTATAGCGGCGAAAGAGGCTGCTACAGTCTATACGGCTCTTGCCAAAGGTGACGAGCGGGTTCGCTGTGAAGAGACGGCAGCATTATCGTTATACGCGTTCGGTAAGGTGTCTGATGCCCTCGCTGTGGTTAGGGAAATTGTGCGATTTATTGGTGCCAACAGGTTTAACCAGGCGTGGATGCTTACTTGTTTACAACAGCTGTTTCGTGACCAGACGTTTCGCGCGATTCTCGGTCAGGGTATAGATGTAGATGAGCTAGGCAACGAAGACCTGGATATAAATGTAGTTCAGCTTAGGGTTGACATGCAACGCGGGATGATTGTTGATGTTGCCCGATCGTTTATTAATCAGCTGTATAAAGGTGCGGGAGCAGGATCTGGGATACGGGCATCGAGCGCGGTCGGAACAGCTATTCCTAAAGATCACTTGGAATATAACGCGCGCGAACTCGTTTTCGCGTCCAACCGGGCGCGGGCTAACGGTTCTTTCTCTGAATCAACCGGGCACCTTAAAGGCGCGGTCTTAGCGCATCAAGCCTTAGGAATGGATAGAGAGCTTGCTTTAGATTACTTGCATATCGGAGAAAACTATAAAGCCTTACGGATGTTTGAAGATGCCGCGCGGTATTTTATCGCTTCAGCCGAGACGAATGTCGCGGCTATCGATAGAGCTTGTCATGGCGGAGTAAAAGATTGGTACCGCATGATGGCCTTAGAGGTGTATAAACAGGCCTGGCTTATGTATAAAGAGCTGGGGTTTTATTACGGCCAGGAACAGGCGGAGAAACAGATAATAGCTTTGAGCCAGGAGTTTCTCCTGTTAACGGGAAACGTTTCAGAACTGTTAATCGAGTTGGTATGGTTTTTTCATACGGCCAAACGGTTTAAAATCGCGGTTCAGATTAATCTTGTCATATCTCAGTTAAACGAAAACAAGGGTGATTTTTC
>JBDRDG010000129.1:0-3407 GCA_043821045.1 Candidatus Omnitrophota bacterium
GCGGGTGCCGGCAACTAACCTGACGATATAATCAAGTATCTTCTCGGAAAGCGTAATCTTCTTAACTTCTTCCTGTAAAACGATCACGTCATCCAAGCTTAATACCGGCTTAAGCGACTCAATCGGATGGGCATATTTCTGCTCACTAATTACTCTTGTCTCTTCATTAATCGACAAATAACCCAACGATATCTTCATCAAAAACCGGTCGATCTGCGCTTCGGGAAGAGGATAAGTCCCCTGAAATTCAATCGGATTCTCAGTAGCAACAACCATAAACGGCTTAGGCAGACAATAAGTATTGCCGTCCAAAGTAACTTTATACTCCTGCATACACTCAAGCAGGCTTGACTGCGTGCGCGGTGTTGTTCTGTTTATTTCGTCAGCCAGAAGGATGTTGGCAAAAACCGGCCCTTTTTTAAAGTCAAACTCTCCTGTTCTGGGATTATAAACTGTTCCGCCGGTGACGTCGGATGGGAGTAAATCGGGCGTGAACTGAATACGCTTAAACTCTCCACCGATTGATTTAGCTAAAGCCAAAGAGAGCATGGTTTTCCCCGTTCCCGGCACGTCCTCGATTAAAATATGGCCGTTAGTAAGAAGGCCGACGATTAAAGACCGGATGGCCTCGTTTTTACCGACAATGACTTTCGATATGTTTTCCGTTAAAACGGCCAATTTTTGCACATGTTCACTCATGGCTTATCCTCCTCTTGATATTAAACGTATTGTCAAAAATATTATTTGTCTTCTAAAACCTTAAACAGGCAGGTCTTATCAAACACTTTTTAACCACTTTATCTATTAGTTAAAAACATATAACGAAAAATACAAAATTTTAGACGCGGTGCGCGTTACGTGCTGCCTATTACTATTTAGAATCAGCGATTCTTCTTTCGTTTTAATTATACTCTTAACAACAGATAATAACAGAACAAAAAGTTATCGCTTTTCGTCGGGTATAATCTCTTCGCATTCAGGGCACCACGCAGGATCAACTATACACAAAAAGGCAAGATCTCCTTCCCCTTTATTCTCAATATACTGCTCGGCACCCGGCGGTATGTAAATGGCGTCGCCGGGATAAACCGAAGAAGACTCTCGATTAATAAAAATCAGCCCCTCTCCTTCTAAGATATAGTATACTTCTGAAAATTTAAGTTTGTGGGGTTTGGTGCTAGTTTTAGGTTTTACTACAGCGCGAGCAAGACTGTAGCGCAACTGTAAATTATCTTTCTTCCCATGGAGAAGTTCCCGCAACGAAGAATCGTCTCCGGCCACGAACTTTGGGCACTCGTATAACTTTCTTATAAACATTCTTCCTCAGATAAACAAAAACAAAACTTTATTTCGATCAGCCAGTTCCGCACAGGACAGCAGTTCCTTCAATAAAAAACGTCCCGGCAACGCAAGCGGTTAAAAGACAGGCCAGTGTCGCGGCCAGTAATGCCCGGGGAGCGACTTTAGTTATCAATCCTACCTTCTCTGGTATAAGAGCTGAAATACCCCCGACAAAAATAGCCATGGAAGCAAGATGGGCAAAACCGCATAAAGCATAAGCGGTTATTACCGCTGAACGAGGAGATTGCAACAAATTGCCCCTTAGCGCCGCGGCTAAATCTTGATAAGCGACAACTTCCGTAACAACCACGCGTTCGGCAATGATTTTTGAAACCAGGCCGGCGTCGGATGAAGGAATACCGATAATTAAAGTAAAAGGATAGAAAACATAACCTAAAAGGCCTTTCAGCGACCATTGAATATTTAACCCAAGGACTAAATTGATCTTACTTCCTAAACCAGACAAAAAAAGATCGATTAAAGAAACTAACCCTAAAACAGCGATAAGCAGGGCGACAATGCCGACAATCATTTTGACACCGGAATTAGCCCCGTTAATAATTGCCTCAAACAGGCTACTATCTTTTTGATAATGAGGCTGAATATGTTTCCCCATGGTTAAAGGCTTACCTTTTTCCGGCAGAATTATTTTGGACATAACAAGGGCTGCCGGCGCCGACAACAGTGAGGCAGAAATCAAATGGCCGGCGATTGTGGGGAATTGGTCTACAAGAGTAAACACATATAAAGCCAAAACATTGGAAGCGACCGTAGCCATGCCGGCGGTAAGGATTGTGCAAAGTTCCGAGGCAGTCGCCTGATTTAAATGCGGCCTGACCGTAAGGGCAGATTCAATACCGACAAAAATATTACTGGCGGAGACCAATGCTTCCGCTCCCGAGACACGCGTCAACTTTGTAAAAACATAAGCGAACCCGCGAATGATAGGAGGCATTATGTTTAAAAAATATAAAACGGAGATTAATGCCGAGAAAAAAATTATCGTCGGTAAAGCCTGACAGGTTAAGATAAAACCCAAAGAAGACTCTCCCGCCGCGTTTACCTGTCCCGGGGCAAGGGCCAGCCGGCCAAAAACGAACTGCGCGCCGGAAGAAGCGGAATAGAGTATTTTGATTACAAAATTATTTAAAAAAAGGAAAAACTTTGTCCCTGCCGGAACAGTAAAAATAAAAAGAGCAAGGCATAGCTGGATAACAACCCCCCAAACGACAACTCGCCAGTTCATCTTCTTCTTATCGGAAGAAAACAGCCAGGCCACGGCAATTAAAATAAATATCCCGGCAAAACTTACGAAGTTATACCTGTCCATTTTTTTATTGCAAGTACGCTCTTAATATTTTTTGTTCGGTAAGGGGTCTGTCGGAAGCATCGGCGGGCACACTTTCTATGGCCGCAACAACGTCGTAGCCGGACATGACTTCACCAAAGATAGTATGGCGCATATTTAACCAGGGAGTCTTGGCCGTCGTTATAAAAAACTGGCTGCCGTTAGTATTGGGCCCGGCATTCGCCATGGCTACGAGACCTTTTTTATCAAAAGAAACATCCGGTCTTACTTCATCCTCAAAAGGAATTCCCCAGATAGATTCTCCGCCGCGGCCGGTTCCTGTAGGATCCCCCCCCTGAATCATAAAATTCTTAATCACGCGGTGGAATAGTATCCCGTCATAATAACCTTTTTCCACCAATTTGATGAAGTTTTCACAGGCCTTGGGAGCGACGTTAGGCATAAGCTTAATTTTAATATCCCCTTGATTAGTTTCGAGGATAACAACCGGATTATTGACTTGTTTATTGGCGCAGGAAACAAACAAGAATATTATAAACAGGATAAAAAAAGTCTTTTCTCTGAGCATGGTTTTATTATATACCATCCTGGAAGATTTTCAATGCCGACGTTTAAAAATGTTGTTTCCTATGAACCCAACGCGGTTCACAGCACTGGCGCGGGGTAGATGAAATGGTTAGTGATGAGCGACAATTATAAATACCGGCTAACGACAATTAAAATTCCCTAAAAATAGGCTGGGGTGGTAACCTATTTA
>JBDRDG010000130.1:0-6342 GCA_043821045.1 Candidatus Omnitrophota bacterium
CTTTGTTAATGAATTGACTGCCGGCGATACCTTATTAGTTAAAGGGTCACGGGCAATGGAGTTGGATAAAAGCATTAATCTTTTGAAAAAGAGTCTGTGAAGATGAAGAGAACTTCTTGATTGTAAGATGGAAAAACTAAAAAAAGATCTTAATTTAGTCAATATCTTTTCAATCGCTTCCGGGGCAATGATCAGTTCGGGTATTTTTATCTTGCCTTCGCTCGCTTATGCCCAGGCCGGGCCGGCAGTGGTCGTTTCCTACTTTATCGCCGGCCTTCTTGCTATGACCGGAATGTTCAGCCAGGCCGAGCTTGTTTCGGCTATGCCTAAAGCCGGCGGGACGTATTTTTACGTTACACGCAGCATGGGTTCGGGCGTTGGTACGGTTGACGGGTTAATAACCTGGTTTTCTCTTTCGTTAAAAAGCGCTTTTGCTTTAGTGGGAATGGCCGCTTTCGGCGCCTATTTTTCCCACCTTAATATTCAAATCATCGCCGTTGGCCTATGCCTTTTTTTCATCGTGATTAACCTTTTAGGGGTAAAGGAAGCGGGAGTGTTACAAAATTTACTGGTATTTGCCTTATTAGCGATTTTGATTTTTTATGTCGCGCGCGCCATTCCGGAAATTCGTGTAGCTTATTTTGATCCCTTTATGCCGAAAGGGTGGACGGCGGTATTTTCTACCGCCGGACTTGTCTTTGTATCTTTCGGCGGGCTCCTCAAAGTAGCCAGCGTGGCGGAGGAAGTCAAAGACCCCGCCCGGACAGTTCCTTTAGGGATGATTCTGTCTATTTTCATTGTAGGTGTTATTTACCTGGCAGTAGTTTTTGTGACTACCGGCGTTCTTGGCCCCGGCTTTCTTAAAGCCGGTTCACCTACACTTACGCCTATTTCCGACGCGGCCGAGATATTTTTAGGCGGCAGCGGCCGTATCTTACTTAACATCGCCGCGATATTGGCTTTTGTCTCAACCGCCAACGCCGGGATTATGGCCGCGTCGCGTTATCCCCTTGCCTTAAGCCGTGACGGCCTTTTGCCTATCGGGCTCGCGAAAATAAACGCGAGATTTAAAACGCCGCATATCGCTATTTTACTTACGGGAATATTTATGATTATCGGTTTATTTTTAAAGTTAGAAATTCTTGTAAAAGTAGCCTCAACCGTCCTTATTCTTACCTATATTTTTTCCTGTTGTTCGGTTGTCATTATGCGTGAAAGCCACCTGCAGAATTACCAGCCGCGTTTTCGCGCCCCTTTATATCCCTGGATACAGATCGCCGGTATTATCGGCTTTGGTTTCCTTTTGCTGGAAATGGGCCGGGAAGCCTTAATTACCAGCGTCCTTTTAGTTATCGGCGGGTTTTTTGTTTACTGGTTTTACGGCCGTATTCGTACCACGCGGGAATACGCTTTGCTGCGTTTGCTTGAGCGGATTACGGCAAGAGAGTTAACTTCTCATTTACTGGAGTCAGAGTTAAAAGAAATAATCCGTGAACGCGATGAAATTACAAAAGACCGCTTTGACCATATTATTGAAAAGGCGGTCGTTTTAGATATCGTTGAATCTTTATCTTTGGAAGATCTTTTCCATAAGATCGCCGGCGCCGTAAACGAACGGTATAACATATCTTTTTCTTTAATCTTAGATTTACTCTATAAACGCGAAAAGGAGAGCAGCACGGCTATTTCACCCTATTTGGCGATACCTCATATTGTTATAAAAGGGGAAGGTCTGTTTGACATTATCCTTATCAGATCAAAAAACGGCGTTAGTTTTTCTAAGGATGCCGACGATGTATGCGCTATATTTGTCCTTATCGGCACAACCGATGAGCGCAATTTTCATTTGCGGGCGTTAGCGTCTATAGCCCAAATCGTCCAGAGCGACGATTTCTATAAAAAGTGGATGAAAGCGCGCAATAAACACGAGCTGCGCGACCTTATTCTTTTAGGCGAGCGGCGGCGCTATAACGAGCCGGTTTAAACGGCGTGATCAATAAATGATGATTTACCCCAAAACTTAAGGTTTATGAAAAAAATCGCCTGTTTACAAGACGTTGCTAAATTAGACATTGGGCGTATTCATCGCTGCGCTATCCCCGAATTTATTCTTGCCGCCGATAAGTCGCCGGAATTGGTTTATAACCTGCTGGTTAAGATGGCTCATAAGGCAGGAATCAGCGCCGCGACAAAAGTCAATCCCGCCCATCGCGCCTTTATTGAAAAACAGAAACCCGGCGGGTTAACTTTTGATTGTTACGAGCGGGCCCAAATCGTTGTTTTAAAGAAAAAAAAGTTTAAAATAAAATTGTTAAGACGAAAGATCGCTGTGTTAACAGCGGGCAGTTCCGATATTTCTGTGGCTGAAGAGGCGCGGGTTACGGCAAATCTCCTGGGTTGTCCGGTAATTTACGATTATGACGTGGGCGTGGCCGGCATGCACCGTTTGATTAACCCTTTGAAAAAAATGTTGAAAGAGAGGGTCGCTTGTTGTATAGTTGTTGCCGGGATGGACGGCGTTTTACCTGTTCTTGTAAAGAGCCTGGTTGACATACCGGTAATCGGCGTGCCTACTTCGCGCGGCTACGGGTTTGGCGGTAAGGGGGAGGCTGCTCTTCGCACTATGCTTCAGTCGTGCAGCCCCGGCTTAGTTACCGTAAATATTGATAACGGTTTTGGCGCGGCCTGCGCGGCGTATTTAATAGCGAGGCAAAGCAAATAATAAGTTAAATCAAAGATCAAAATGCAAAATGACAGAGATCCTAGATCCTCGATGCCAGATACTCGTTAATTAATATAATATTTTACAGAAGCGAGAATCGAGCATCAAAGAAGCTTTTTACATTTTGACTTGTCATTTTGATGCTTCGATTGTACTCAGCATCAATCCTGAGTAAAGTCGAAGGATTGATTTTTGCATTTTGATTTCTAAAGAAATAATAAGCAGATGGTTATTAACCTTGATAAATTTAAGATGGTGGTAGTGCTTAGGTTGTAAGGAGGAGTATAGTATGAATATCTCAAAAAGGATAAATTCAATAAGCGCCTCGGTTACGTTGGCGATTAGCGCTAAAGCTAAACAGATGAAAGCCGATGGCATTGATGTTGTCGGTTTCGGCGCCGGCGAGCCCGATTTTGATACGCCGCTGCATATAAAAGAGGCGGCTAAAGTCGCTATTGACGGCGGTTTCACTAAATACACGCCGGCAAGCGGGACTCTTGAGTTAAAAACGGCTGTCTGTAAGAAGTTAAAAGAGGATAACCAATTGGTCTATGAACCGAACGAGATTCTTATCTCCTGCGGCGCCAAACACTCGGTTTTTAACGCGATAGTAAGCTTATGCAGTGAGGGCGACGAAGTAATTATCCCGGCGCCCTTCTGGGTAAGTTATCCGGAGATGGTTAAAAGCTCCGGCGCGCGAGCTGTGGTTATACCCACAAAAGAGGAGAGCGGTTTTAAAGTCGGCAGCAGGCAGTTAGACACTTCGATTACCGCTAGAACAAAACTGGTTATTTTAAACTCACCTTCCAACCCTACCGGTACGGTTTATACCGCCCAGGAATTAAAGGAAATCGCTGATGTTTTGGTGCGGCACAACGTCTTCTGTATATCCGACGAGATATACGAAAAGATTATTTATGCCGGCGCCAGCCACGTAAGCATTGCTTCTTTCAATGATAAAATAAAGAAGTTAACGGTTGTCGTAAACGGCGTCTCCAAAGCCTACTCTATGACCGGATGGCGCATAGGTTATCTGGCGGCAGGGCAGGATGTCGTTAAGCCGATGGCTAATTTTCAGAGCCACTCTACTTCCAATCCCACTTCCATATCGCAGAAAGCGGCTTTAGCCGCTTTAGAGGGCGATCAGGAGTGTGTTAACGATATGGTGAAAGAATTCGCCAAAAGACGGGACTATATCGTGGAGAACTTAAACGCTATTGGAGGTATTAGTTGTTTTAACCCGCCGGGCGCCTTTTATGTTTTCCCAAACATAGAATCTTTTTTAGGCAGGAAATATAAAGGTGTGCCAATTGACGGTTCGTTAAAATTATCCGAGATGCTTTTAGAGGAAGCGAAAGTCGCCGTAGTGCCGGGGGTGGCTTTTGGCCAGGAGGGGTTTATACGGTTATCATACGCGACGTCGATGAAGAATATCGTTGAAGGCGTAAAACGGATAAAAGAGTTTGTAAATAAATTAAATTGATACATTTAAATGCGAAATTAAAAATTGGAATTATGTTGTTGTTAAGAGTAGATTTTACATTTTTAATCGATCATTTTTAATTAGCCGAAGGCGGTATGTTTACCGGTATAATAAAAGAAGTTGGAAAAGTAAGAGTGATAAGGCGCAAAGCCTCTCTGTCGAATATGACTGTTTCCTCGCCGCTTGTGTCAAAAGATGCGAACGAGGGAGATAGCGTCGCGGTAAACGGTGTTTGTTTGACCGTCGTTAATAAAAAGGGTAAAGATATATCTTTTGACGTTGTAAAAACAACCCTTGGTAATACTAACATTAAACGGCTTAAAATAGGTTCGTTAGTTAATTTAGAGCCGTCTTTGGCAATAGGGGATAAGTTGGGCGGCCATTTTGTTTTAGGCCACGTTGATTGCGAGGCCAAAATAAAGAGTGTTCAGCCAAAAGGCGAATTTATTGCCGTCGCGATAGATTGTCCCGGGTGTTTTCGCAATCTTATCGTGGAGAAGGGGTCGGTCGCTGTAGAAGGAATAAGCCTTACGGTGCAGAAGCTTTATCCTAAATTTTTTACAGTAAGCGTCATCCCTTATACCTTTGAACATACAAATATTAAGAATAAACGCACCGGCGATTGGGTAAATGTGGAGTTTGACTATCTACTAAAGGGCAATACCCAATTAAAAATGAAAAATTAAAAATTTAAATGGATTTCTAGAAGACATTTTTAATTGGATATCGGATTTATTAATATCGCAATTTTGTATTTTACATTTTTAATTTTGAATTGATTGTGTTGTGTGTCGGGAGCTGGCCTAACTTGGTAAGGCGCTCGGTTCGGGTCCGAGAGATTGGCGGTTCAATTCCGCCGCTCCCGACTTATATTAGCGCATAACGTGTAGCGTATAGAAAATATAATCGCGATTATTCTTTATACATAGAGCATAGCGCATAGGGCATAGCGTAATATATATTTTCACTCAATACACAGAACTGACAACTTAAGCTTAATGTGTAATGGATAACCTTAAAGCTTAAACATCGAAAACCGAACACCGAGAGCCTAATACCGATTCCCTTGGGCTTGAAATTAAGCGGTAATTGTGTTAATTTATACTTGCGTTAGGTGTTCATTGGCATATTGGGGGTGAAAGGGCTTCGACTCAGAAGCGGAGGAAAGGGATGCGTGCCAGCGGGCAGGCCAGCTGTAAGAGGCTTGCAAAACAATAAAGGCAAACGCTTACGTTACTGCCAATACTGTTGACTTAGGTTAAACAGTGCTTTTATGCTTTCTGCCTCAAGTCAGCATAAGAGTTAATTTATTGAGGATAGGAGCGGTCTTTACTTTGGAGGCTGTCCCGAAAAAACACAAAGTTGCTCCTCGTTAGATCCTGCCTAGCGGAGTTAGCGAGGCTAAGATAAAAGATAGCGCTACGCATGTAGACGCTCTTTAGCAAGCTCCTGAGGACACGGGTTCGACTCCCGTCACCTCCACCAATGCCATCGTGCTTACGCACGTATCTTCAAATAAATCTTTTCTATCCAATCCGCCTTATCTATCTTGCATCTTCAAAGCTTTGCTTTTTAGATGCGCTTCTAGTATAGACTTGCTTATAAGCAATAGGTGGTTCATATGGCATTCCATAAAGGGGTTCTGCCCCTTTCTGGTGTTCGGCTGTAAGAATTACATAGGAGAAATTCACGCCTTCCTTGTCAATCCCCGAAGACTTTCCATGAAGATACTTATTGACTGTGCAAATACGCAAATATTGAGGGAATTCCCGTGGAGTTTACTCCGACTATTGAGTCGGGGCTTGTCACTCCCCGGAGTATCTCTTCGAAGAGACTGAGACGTGGTGTTGAGATTTCATCAATAAGTTTTTTAACAAAAAGAGGGGTTAGACCTTCGGATGTAAGATAACCCACAATATAGGGACAAACACTGACTTCGATCTCTTGTTGAACGAAAAACCGTAAATTACGACAAGGGGTATTTTCTGATATTACTCACCAATTACGAAATCACACAAGTCAAAAAAGCCCTATTTTAAAGAGTATTTGAACATCTACCCCAGATATGCTAAACTTAAATTAAGCAATTTTCCCAGAAAAAGCGAAGTTCGTATATTAAGTGTTAGAAGTAAAAGAT
>JBDRDG010000131.1:0-10626 GCA_043821045.1 Candidatus Omnitrophota bacterium
AAGGTTGTGACCGCTCCTTAAAGCAATAATATGTCCTTTTATCGGACCGGCCAAATATAAATCGCCCAAAAGATCCAATACTTTATGTTTCACAAACTCATCAGGGAATCTCACTTTATTTTCCAAAACTTCTTTTTTTGAAACGACAAGGGTATTTTCATAGTTAGAACCTTTACCCAAACCCATTTTTATTAATGGTTCTACTTCTTCTTCCAGGCAAAAAGTCCTTGCCTCGTAAATACGGTTAGAGATATCGCCGTTTAATACTAAGTCGAAATATCCCGTACTGATTACGGGATTATCATATTTTAAGGTATAAGAAATCCTCGTGTGGGGATAAGGTATAGCGACAATACTTGAATCATTCTCCTGAACGCAAAAAGGTTCTTTAATAACGAAATAATGGCGGGGCGAATCCTGAGTTATGATTGCGGCTTCTTGCAGTTTCTCGACAAATCCTTTAGCACTTCCATCCATACCGGGTATTTCTTCCCCCCAGATATTAATCTGAATATTATCTATGCCAAGAAGATGTAAAGCGGCCATAAGATGTTCTATCGTATGGACATATACTCCTTTTTCTCCTACCGATGTCCGCCGCGGATAAACCTCCGGGTTCAATACAGAGTAAAAACTTGCTTTTATCGTTACCGATGGATTTAAATCCTTACGCACGAACAAAATGCCGGTATTTACCGGCAGAGGCATAAACTCCATCTTGACTTTTTTACCCGTATGAAGCCCTACCCCTTCAATATAAACTCTTTTTTCTATAGTGCTTTGTCTATCCATCTTTATTCAACTTTTTCTCCAGCTCAATAATTTTTTCCTCCAACTCTTTAATTTTCACGTAGGCCTGCGGCAGACGCTGCAGACAAGCGTTGACTCGTTTAGCTACGCTATGCGGTTTTGCCGGATAACCTGATACTTTCGTATTAGGAAGTATTGACTTAGTCACTCCCGCCTGGGCGGCAATAACCGCGCCGTCTCCGATGCTAATATGGCCTACTACTCCGCCTTGACCGGCGATTATAACACCCTTGCCTAAAGTAGTACTGCCGGAAATTCCTGCCTGAGCGACAATAATACAATTCGGACCTATTATTACGTTATGAGCGATTTGAACGAGATTGTCTATTTTTGTCCCTTTGCCGATAACCGTCTTGTCAAAACGCGCCCGGTCAATTGTTACATTAGCTCCGATCTCGACGTAATCTTCTATAAGCACGGTTCCGATCTGAGGAATCTTTTTTTGTATACCCTTGACCGTAGCGAATCCAAATCCGTCACTGCCGATTACTGTCCCGGAATGTATAATAACTTTGTCGCCTATCTGTACTCTCTCTCTGATTGTGACATTAGGATAAATAAGGCACCCTTCTTTTATTTCAGTATGATGCCCTATATAACAGCCGCTATAAACCACCGTATTGCCCCCTATCTTAACACCATCCTCAATAACAACGTAAGGGCCTAAGGCTACATTCTCTCCCAATACAGCGCTTTTACTTATAATTGCCGTGGGATGGATACCTTTGGGACAACCTAAATGGTTGGTAGAGACAATTTCTATTACTTTCGAGAAGGCTAAAGAAGGATTATCGGTCCGGATTAAAGCCCTCTTCCTATCAGACACATCTTTTGAAGTGATAACCGCGCTGGCCTTCGTAGTGGTCATCAACCGCTGGTATTTTGGGTTAGCCAGGAATGTAATATCGCCCTCATGCGCTTCTTTAATACCGGAGATACCGGTGATAAGAATGGTTGAATCACCAACCAGTTCTCCTCCTATTAAATCGGCGATTTCTCCCAAAGTAAATTTCATCTTCATATCTCCTAGATTTTATAAATAAAGGCGTGTTTTATTCTTTTTTGTATTGATCATTCAGCTGTTTTATAATTACCTCTGTGAGGTCAAGATCTTCTTGACTGTAAAGGAGAGCGTTTTTGTTTAATATTACCGAAAACCCATTTGTTTTCGCGTAATCGTCGATCCGATTCTGCACATCCTCGAAAATATCTTTCATCTTCTCATCGCCTTCTCGCTTCAAAGAAGACATGACTTCATTTTCTAAGCTCTTGTACTCGATAAGGGCTTCTTGTATCTTTTCTCTCTGTTTCTCTTTCTCTTTGTCCTTTAGAAGCTCTAATTTATCCTGCATTTTCATTATTTCTTCTTTTTTCTCCGAGAGTTTATTCTCTTTTATCTTATTTTCCTTCTCTTCTTCTAAAGCCTTTTCATAATCTTTTGTTTTATTATAATTGTCAAATACCGCGAAAAGATCAACTACGCCTGTTTTCATCTCTTTCGCGTAAGCCGAAAGAGAAAAGACAAGAATGATTAAACTGATTAAAAAAAATAGCCTTCTCACATTGCCCCCTTTCTAAAAACCCCTACTGATACTAAAATGGAATCTCCCTTCTTTGCCTTCCTCGCCCGGTTCTTTATTTAACGGCCAGCCATAATCCAGTTTTACCGGACCTAAAGGCGTTTTAACTCTTACTCCCAAACCGACACTTGACTTCAATCCGCCGCTTAAGAAATCACTCCTTTTACCCCATACGTTTCCGCTATCAAAAAAAGTTGCCATTTTAAGGACATCGACCAAAGGATAAACATATTCAACATTGCCGACAAAAAGGGCTTCTCCGCCCAAGGGATCTCCACTTATTGAATCAATCGGCCCTATCTTTCTCTCATGATAACCTCTTATTGTTGACGCGCCGCCGGAGAAAAATCTTTTATAAATAGGAATTTTTTCCGTATCGGAAAAGGCGTCAGCTAAACCAGCTTTTGCTCTAAATTCAATTACCGATTTATTGATCAGAGGAAAAAAAACACTTGTTTGTGAATTCACTTTTGCGAAATCTTTATCGCCGCCGATAAATCCGCCGCTAGTCTCAAGAGAGTTTACAAAGTAAATGCCTTTCGATGGCGAAAAAACATTGTCACGCGTATCAAAAGAAGAACCGACTTCTATAGTGCTGAAACCATTTGATCCCGTCTCCTCTTTCAAAGCGTTGCTTGCCGTTTCCGATACATTAGCGATATCTACCGTTTCGAACCGATAACCGACCCACGCTTTGTAAGTATCACTGAACTCCTTGCCAAATTTTATCGCCGCGCCGGTAACGTCCTCTTGGTAACCATAACCGACATCCTCCTCACGATCGTGCCCTCTTTTATACCCTTCGAACCCGAAGAAAATCGGTTTATCGAAAATCCAAGGGTTAAAAAAATTAACTTCGTACCTCTTAGTTATACTGCCAAAACTAGCCAAGAAACTTAAATCCTGCCCGCCGCCGGTAAAAGTAGACCAGTTTTTGTAATCAAAATTACGCTGCCGAACCTCAACAAATCCGGTTAACTGATCAATAGAACTGTAACCTCCGCCAAAACTCATATAGCCTGTCTTGGTCTCTTTTACGTCAACGATAAGGTCTTCCCAGTTGGCCTTAGATCCCTTTTTAGAATCAAAACGAATTTCCTCAAAGAATCCTAAATTATCCAAACGCTGGCGGCTCTTGCGTATCTTGACACCGGCAAATTTATCTCCCGGATAAATGCGCAGTTCTCTCCGGATGACTTTATCCTTGGTTTTTACATTGCCTCTGACTTCTATTTTCTCCACGTAGGCGACATCGTTTTCAATAATATTGAATGTCACATCTATTTTATCGGTCTGGGGATTATAGTAAGTCACGGGATTAACTTGGGCATAGATAAACCCTTCATCGACATAAACGCCGCGTATATTATTCACATTTTCGCCTATTCTCTTATCGACATATACCTCGCCGGATCGAAGATCAATAACCTTATCAATTTCCGAGGAGGCGATCTTTTTGTTGCCTTCAACCTTAACTCTCCCCATATAAGAACGGCTGCCCTCATTGATGGTTATTGTAATATAAATATCTTTACCGACATAATCTATTGCGTAATCAACTGCGACCTCACTAAAACCTCGCTCTTTATAGAAATCTTCCACTCTTTTTATATCATCCTCTAATATCTCGTTTTTTAATATCCCTTTTCGAAGAAAACCTTTTGTCCTTGTTTTGATTAATTTCTTTATTTTCTTAGTGTTCAAAAAACTATTGCCCTTAACCGTAACCATTTTAATCCGCGATGTTTCTTTTTCATCTATGGAAAAGACAACGCTTGCTTTATTATCACCGTCGACAACAACCGTATACTTAGCCTCGGCCGCGGCGAAGCCTCTTTTCCGATAGAAATCACTAATCGTGTTCTCTATCTCCTTAAGTTTATATTCATCCAAAAACGAACCTTCTTCCACATCGATTAGCTTCTCAATCCGCCTCTTATTGACGCGTTTAGCGCCTTTGACCGAGACATCTTTTATAACCGGCTTCTCTTTAAAATTAAAAGTAACGATAATGCCATGGGGGGTCTGGGTCTTTTCTATCTCGATATTGTCAAAAAACCCTGTGGCATAAAGGTTCTTTAGATCTTCGTTTATAAGGTTATCGTTATAAGACTGGTTAGCGCGGCTTTTGATTTTAGAGATTATCTTTGATTCGCTTACTATATTGTTCCCTTTGATCTCTATCTTCGATATGATTTCCTGGGAAAAAGCTAAAGGAATAATAAATACGAAAATAAAGAAAAAAATGTTTCTCTTCATTGGAACTATTATATTAAATTTTTAACAAAAGTCCATTATAAAATTTGTCTCCGATAATAGAAAGGGAGAAAAATATTAATTGATTCTCTTGTCTTAAAAAAAGACTATCCATCGCGCATTTTCGACAGATTGACAAACCTCATATACTCTTTTACAAATCCGAGATAAATACTGCCCACGGGGCCGTTGCGCTGTTTAGCTATAATTACTTCCGCGATGCCTTTATTTTCGGGGGTGGGATTATAATACTCTTCGCGCAATAATAAGACAACCAAGTCGGCGTCCTGTTCAATCGCGCCAGACTCACGCAAATCAGAAAGTTGCGGCCGATGGTCGCTGCGCGCCTCAACGGCTCTTGATAACTGGCTTATCCCGATAACCGGTACGCTGATTTCTTTTGCTAAGGATTTCAAGGAACGGGATATCTCGGAAATTTCCTGCTGGCGGCTCTCGGTACGGCGCACCGGCCTTAACATCTGCAAATAATCGACAATAATAAGTTTAATATTGTGGTGGGCTTTAAGACGCCGCGCTTTTGCTCTCAATTCAAAGATATTCAATGTGGGAGAATCATCGATAAATATAGGAGCCTCGGAAAGTTTCCCGGCAGCCGAAGTCAGGATAGGCCATTCGCTGGGAGCAAGAAAACCGGTTCGTAATTTATGGATATCGACTTTTGCCTGGGAACATAAAAACCTCTGCATTAACTGTTCTTTAGACATTTCCAAACTAAAGAAGCAGACGGGGACTTTCTCTTCCACCGCGGCATATTCGGCAATACTGCAGGCTAAAGCACTTTTTCCCATAGAAGGCCGGCCGGCCATAATAATCAAATCGCCTGACTGTAAACCGGCTGTTTTAACGTCAAAATCGGCAAATCCGCTGGGCACGCCGGTAATATGAGACTTCTTATGATAAAGAGACTCAATTAATTCTATGCCGTCTTTAATAACCTCTTTTATATGAACATAGCCGCCTTCAATTCTTTTGTCACTTATCTCAAAAATTAAACGTTCGGCACGATCCAATAAAACGCTCACTTCCTCTTCTTCCTTATATACCGAATCCAGTATCGATGTTGTGTTGGATATAAGCGAACGCAATATGCCTTTCTCTTTTACTATCTGCGCGTAGTGAACCGCGTTTGCCGATGTCGGTACGGCATCGGCCAAAGTAGTGACATAGGAAGCTCCGCCGACTTTTTCCAGCTGTTTTCTCCTGTTTAAATCCTCGGAAACAGTGAGAATATCGGCCTTTTTACGGGAATCAAACAAAAATATAATACTGGAAAAAATAACTTTGTGTTCTTCCCGATAGAATGAATCAGCATCAATTGTCTCGAGGACTTCGGGGATAACTTTTTCGTCAATAAGCATAGCCCCAAGAATAGCCATCTCGGCATCGATATTTTGAGGCGGGATTTTTTGAACCTCTGCTTTTTGAGTTACAAGGCTCATCGTTTTACTATCCAAACTCTTAAATTAGCTTCAATAACGGCATGCAGCTTTATCTTTAAGTCGTACACACCGAGTTTACGAATCGGCTCATCCAACTTAACAAGTTTCTGGTCTAAATCAACGCCCTCTTCTTTTAACGCCTTGACGATTTGAGCTTCATTTATCGAGCCGTAAATTTCATCATTATCTTTGGCTTCGGCTGTTAAAGTAAGGGAAATCTCTTCTAAGGATGCCTTTAAGTTTTTCGCTTTACTCAATGACGCCTCCTCGGAATCGATTTTTTTCTTTTTTATAACCTCTAATCTTTTAAGATTTTCTTGTGTGGCGGTTACAACAATACCTTTTGGTATAAGATAATTGCGGGCATAACCGTCTTTCACATCCACGACATCGCCTTCTTTACCTATTTTATTCATCTCTTTTATCACAACAACTCGCATTTGAACCACTCCTTTGTTGAAAATAAATTAATTTAGAATATTTATCGCCTCTAAGTAATCATTCCCTGGTTAGAAATCCGGAGAAGGACTATTGCATATCGTTTCAACAGAAAATATGTGCGCTTAGGGGAACCCGGTTTATTTAACCAAATAAGGCAGTAAACTTAAGAAACGGGCTCTTTTTATCGCGTTGGCTAATTGCCGCTGATGTTTGGCGCAATTGCCGCTTGAGCGGCGGGAAACAATCTTCTTTTTTGAAGATACAAAACGCGAAAGTAAATCGATGTTCTTGTAATCAATATCCAACTCTTTTTTACAAAAGACACAATTCTTCTTAAAGTTAATCGGTGGTTTTTTGTTTCTTATCATACTATCCCGCCTCTCCTAACTCTTCATTGTCTGGTTTGACTATTTCTTCCGGCTCTTCACCAAGGTCAACTCCTTTTGCTTCTTCTTTTTTCGGACCAGACATAAATTGAACCCTCATTGCTCTTATTTCAATCACGCTTTTTGATTTTCCCTCCGAATCCTGCCAGCTGCGCGAAACAAGACGCCCTTCGACCAGTACACTTCTTCCCTTCTCTAAATACTGGTTGCATACTTCCGCCAGCTGCCCCCATACAATTACATTGATAAAACAGGTATCCTTTTTCGTCTCACCGGTTTTATCTTTAAACTGGGTGTTAACCGCGATACGTACAGTCGCTACCGCCGTGCCTTGCGGCGTATATCGCAGTTCCGGGTCTCTTGTTAGATTGCCGATCATCAAAACCTTGTTTAAGCTAACCATCCTACCCTCCTTATCATTATTCTACACTCAACCGGGGAAAATATCTCTTGGTTCTTAAAGCTCTAAACACGAAACTCTAAATTTTGTCTTTTCTAATTATAATATTGCGCAGTATATTCTCTTCTAAACGAATAACCTCTTTTAACTCAGCTAACTTTTCCGTATCCAGTCTAAAGTCGACAAGCCAATACGACCCTTTCTCAAATCTTTTTCTGCCGGCTGCTTTTGAACGTAAAGGATAAGAAAAGGGCCTTTCTTTCGCCCAAATCCGCGCCTCGCTGACTTTACCCCCTAAGGTTTCTATTTTATTCGATATCTTACTGAAAATATTTTCCAGTTGCTCATCGCTTAACTCTGTCCTCACGGCTACCATTGACTCATAATTGCGTTCCATCTTTACCTCCGCATTTAGGCATTATATTTGTTCATAATAAAGTTGATATCCTTATCTGCCCAATCCCAGCAACACTGGGCAGCTCTTAATATTACCAGTTTTAAATCTTTCAGTTCATTATCGGCAAAATCAGACAGGACATAATCGGATATTTCGTCACTCTTGTCTTCCGGCCGGCCGATACCTATGCGCAGCCTGCCTATTTTATCCGTAGCCAAAGCATTAATTATCGATTCCATGCCTTTATGTCCGGCGCTGCCGCCGCTCTTTTTAATCCGTATCTTGCCCAAAGGGATATCGACGTCATCGTAAACGACCAAGACACCGTCCGAATCAATTTTATGTTTTGCCACAAGCCTTCGTATCGATTCTCCCGAGCGATTCATGTAAGCTGTCGGTTTAACTAACAATATCTCCCTTTTATTGATCAGGCCTTGGGCTGTATAAACCACGCGAAACAAAGACTTTTTATAGGACAAAAATAAATTCTTAACTAAAGCGTCCAAAACCATAAATCCGACATTATGGCGGCTAAACTCATAGCGTTTACCCGGATTGCCCAATCCCACTATTATTTTCAACTTTCCTCTTTTTCTTCTTTCCCTTTTTCCTTCTCTTTTTCTTTTATTACTTCCGGTTCTCTTGCCTCTTCCAGCGGGGCTTCTTCCGGGACCTCTTCTTGTTTTGCAACGACAGTAACGACCGTCTCCGACGGCGACTCTAAAACCCTAATATTATCGGGCAGCTGCAAGTCCCGGACATGAACTGAATCAGCTATATCTAAAGAAGACACGTCGACCTTAATATTTTCGGGTATATCCGTCGGCAATGCTTCTATGGTTATATGCCAAAGCATCTGCTCTAGAATTCCGCCGTCTTTTACCCCCTTACATTCACCCTGGAGAGCGACGGGAACAGGAACTTTTATTTTTTCCGTTAACGATATTTTTACAAAATCAAGATGAATCACATCGTCGCTAAGGGGATGATACTGAACATCCTTGATTAAAACCGGAATCGAATTATCCGATTGTTTGTACCCTTCAATTTCCATTTCGATAATCGTGCTTTCGGAAAAATTAATCGAATTTAATATTTTCTTCGAATCAAAAGGGACATTGACGGAAAGGTTAAAATCCTTACCGTAAATAATCGCGGGGATAAATCCCTTTCGGCGATCAATCTTAGCCGCCTCTTTGCCGCTCTTTTCCCTTAACAAGCTTTTTATCTTTATTTTTTCCATGACCTTAACTCCTTATTGAATCAAATAAAACACTTATTGACTCTTCTTTATGAATCCGCCGAATTGCCTCCGCAAAAAGTTTTCCCACAGAAACCACATCAATCTTATTGTTGGCCAACTCTTTATTTAAAGGTATCGAATCGGTAATCACCAACATATCAATACAAGAATTCGCTAATTTTTTGGGGGCGTCTAAAGAAAGGACTCCGTGACTAACGCAGGCAAAGATTTTCTTCGCTCCCCCTTTCTTAAGGGCTTTAGCGGCTTCGGCTAAAGAACTGCCCGTGGCGATAATGTCATCCACCATAATAACATTCTTATCTTTCACTTCTCCCAATATATGCATGACTTCTGTCGCTTCCGGCGAATTGCGCCGTTTATCAACTATGGCAAGGCCGGCTCTAAATTTCTTAGCATAAGCCCGTGCCATCTTAATTCCCCCTACGTCGGGAGAGACAATAACCAAATCTTTAAGTTTCATCTTTTTAAAATGGGCTAGAAATACGTCGATAGCGTAAAGATGGTCCAAAGGGATATCAAAAAAACCCTGAACCTGGCCGGCATGTAAATCTAAAGTCAATACTCTGTCGGCACCGGCGCCGGTCAGAATGTTAGCAACCAGTTTTGCGGTTATTGGCACGCGCGGCTGGTCTTTCCTGTCCTGACGGGCATATCCAAAGTAGGGAATAACAGCGGTAATCCTTCGCGAAGACGCCCGCCTGAGAGCGTCCAGCAGAACAAGAAGCTCCATAAGGTTCTCATTCACCGGCGGACAGGTCGACTGGACAACAAAAACATCTTTGCCCCTGACATTTTGCTCAATCATAATCCTAACTTCGCCGTCGCTGAAACGGCCTATAAAAGCCTTGCCCAATTCCACCTTAAGGTAAGAAGCAATCGTATCGGCTAATTTGCGATTAGCGTTGCCGCTAAATATGACTGAGTTATCCATAGATTATCCTGCCTTTCTCTTTTTTGTTTTTGTTTTGGGTGAAAAATCTTTTGCCGGTACGCCGACGACAATAGTTTTGTCTTTTACGTCTTTGGTCACCACGGCTCCGGCACCAGTCATTGCCCCCCGGCCAACCTTTACCGGAGCAACTATAACCGTATCCGATCCGATAAACGCCCTCTCCCCTATATGAGTATGGTGCTTATTCTTTCCGTCGAAATTAGCCACAACCACACCGGCACCGATATTGACCTCCCGGCCGACAGAGGTATCGCCCAAATATCCAAAGTGTTTCATTCTTACATTACCGGCGATAGTAGCGCGGTTAAGTTCAACGAAATTGCCAATTTCTGTATGGTCATTTATTTCCGTACCTTGCCGCAAATGGACAAAAGGACCCAAGGAACAATTGCTGCCAATTATAACATTTTTTTCAATAAAGGTAAAGGGATAAACTATAGAATTATTGCCGATTTTTGTATCACAGCTTACGAAAGTCGTGGCTGGATCTATAATCGTAACTCCTTTATCCATAAGGAGATCGATAAGCCTTTGATTAAGGAGCTTGCGTGCCAAGGATAAATTCTTTTGCGTATTAACGCCTAATATCTCATCCTTATCGTCAAGGGAAAAAGTTTCGACTCTTAGTTTTTGATTGTAGAAAATGTTTATAATATCAGTAAGAAAATACTCTTTCTTCT
>JBDRDG010000132.1:0-5944 GCA_043821045.1 Candidatus Omnitrophota bacterium
GAGAAAATCGGTGTTATGTTTGGTTCACCGGAGACTACGCCGGGAGGGCGAGCCTTGAAATTTTATTCATCGGTAAGGATCGATTTGCGCCGGATAGCTACTTTACGCAGTCAAGATCAAATAATTGGTTCGCGAGTGAAAGCAAAGATCATAAAGAATAAAGTAGCGCCGCCTTTTCGTGAAGCGGAATTCGAAATAATTTACAGCGAAGGCGTCTCGCGTATAGGGTCTTTAATTGATGTCGCCATTGACATTGGTATAATAAAGAAAGCCGGGAGCTGGTTTTCTTTTCAGGATAAAAACATCGCTCAGGGCAGAGAGCAGTTGCGGAGTATCCTCAAAGATGATTCGGCTCTGAAAGATAAACTGGAAGAGGAAGTTAAGAATATTGTTTATCAAGGAGGCAAAAATGAGGAATAAACTTATCATTTTGACAGTGATTTCTTTTTTTTCTTTGTCTCTTTATGCCCAGGATTATAAGAATCTGGAGGACGCGACTATACAGGTTGCTGGTGATGTCGGTAAGGCGGTAGTATCGATAACAGCAATTATCAAAGAGAGAAGTTACCGCGGGTTCGGTTTTAATTCTCCTTTGGGCGGCGCTGAAGACGATGCCTTTAGGCGGTTTTTTGAGGATTTTTTTGGAAATATTCCCGAAGAATTTGGCCGGGCGGCTTTAGGTAGCGGATTTATCATTGATAAAGACGGCTACATTTTGACTAACGCCCATGTCGTCGGCGATGCCAAAGAAATTAAAGTTACTCTTTCTGACGGAAGGGAGTTTAATGCCGTATTAAAAGGCCAAGATAAACAGAGTGAATTGGCAGTAATTAAAATAGATGCGCGCGATATCACACCGGCTAAATTGGGTGATTCCGACAAACTCAAAATTGGCCAGTTTGTTTTAGCCTTAGGCAATCCCTTTGGTATTTCGATTGAGTCGCGTAATTCTGAACCGACAATCACTTTGGGGGTGGTGAGCGCTTTACACCGCTATTTACCGGCCATGTCACAACGCGGCGGGTTTGAGGATCTTATTCAGACCGATGCGGCAATAAATCCCGGCAATAGCGGCGGTCCTTTAGTCAATTTAGCGGGAGAGGTTATTGGTGTTAATGTGGCAATTATTACCCGTTCCGGCGGCTATGAAGGTATCGGGTTTGCGATACCGGCTAATAAAGCAAAACGTATCTTAGCAAGGCTGATTAAAGGCGAGAAAATACTCTACGGATGGCTGGGGGTTAGTATCCAGGATCTCAACCAGGACCTGCGTAATTATTTTGGTGTTAAAGAAAAAGAAGGCGTTATTGTAGTTAAAGTATTTAAAGATTCTCCTTCCGAACAGGCGGGAATTAAGGAGGGAGATTTAATCTTAAGTTTCGATTCAAAACCGGTTACCAATACGAATGAACTTATCAGTTTAGTTAACTCGGCGGAAGTAGGGATAAAAGTTCCTCTGGAAGTATTAAGAGGGGGTAAAGATGTAATGCTCAATATTAAAATCGGGGCAAAGCCGGAAGAGATTGAGAAAATTGAAACTGTGGAGGTGACAAGTTTTCGCGGTTTAGAGGTCGAAGATTTAACTCCTTACTTAAAACAGCGCTTTCGTATTCGTGAAGAGGAAGGTGTTGTTATCGTGAACATTAAAGAGAATTCGCCGGCAGAACAATCCGGTTTAAACGTTGGCGATTTTATTATTAGAATCGGCGATAAACGGATACGCGATAAGAAAGATTTTGAGAAGGCGGTTTTGGGAGTTAAGGAAAAGTGTTTAATAAAAACAAATCGCGGTTACTTCGTTTTGAAGGAAGAATAGTTGGAAGAGCATAGACGGGCTTTAAATTACTCTTTTCTTTTATTGAAGTATAGGCTCCGCAGCCGGGATGAGATAGCCCGGCGTTTAAAAAGAAAGAAGTTTTCCTCGTCGGCAATAGATACTGTCCTTCAGTTTCTCGAAGACTATAAGCTTATTGACGACAAAAAATTCGTCGTTCTGTTTATAGAGTCCAGATTCAAACGCGGTTACGGGCGGGAGAAAATAAGATTTGACCTTTCACGATTTGGTATTCCCGCCGGTCTTGCCAATGAGCAAATAGGCAAGATCAAACAGGACGATTATATAAATATGATTCGCGTGATCGCAGAAAAAAGATCCAAGTGTTATAAAGGTAAAATGAATATACGGGCGCGCCTGTTCCGTTTTTTGCAGCAGCGGGGTTTTCAGGTGGAAGAGATCCAATCGGCTTTAAGGGATGTAACCTTTAAATGAAGCTCCGTGGGTTATCCCGAAATACCGGGATTCCGCACACTATTATATAAATAAACACAGGAAAGCGGGAAAGCCCGCGGTTTCCTACATCCGCTAGGGGCCAAGTAGCTTGTCCCGACCAAGCTTCCATCCGTGGCAAGAGACATCAGGTGTATCGCGTCGGGATAAAATATGGTGCTGGGGAAAAATGAAAACTGATCAATTGCGCCAAGAATATTTATCTTTTTTTGAAGACAAGAAACATAAGGGTTTCCCTTCCGATTCTTTAGTCCCGCAGGACCCCACGGTTCTTTTTACTTCTGCCGGTATGAATCAATTTAAACCGTATTTTTTGGGAGAGAAAAAAGATATTACGCGTGCGGTTTCCTGTCAAAAGTGCCTACGCACGGATGATCTTGATCTGGTTGGTAAAACCCCATGTCACCATACTTTTTTTGAAATGCTTGGTAATTTTTCTTTTGGCGACTATTTTAAACGCGAGGCGGTACTTTTTGCCTGGGAATTTCTTACCGATACTCTTAATATCAAGGAAAATAATTTATCGGTTTCGGTTTATTCCGATGATCAGGAAGCATTCTTGATATGGAAAGAGGAAGTTGGCATAGACCAAAAACGTATAGTAAAACTTGGTCCGAAACAAAATTTTTGGCCGTCTAACGCTCCCGAATTAGGCCCTAATGGTCCTTGTGGGCCGTGTTCGGAGATTTTTTTCGATAAAGGAGTGTCTTTCGGCTGTAAAAATATTGATTGCAACCCGGATTGTGACTGCGGCCGTTTTGTCGAAATATGGAATCTAGTTTTTACCCAGTTTAACCGTATTGATAAGAGCAAACTTGAGCCGTTACCGCAGAGAAATATCGATACCGGCATGGGATTAGAACGTATGGCTTCGGTTTTGCAGGGGGTTGATTCTAACTTCCAAATCGATATTATTTATCCCATAGTAAAGTACACTAAGGAATTAATCGTTAAACAGAAAAAGTCTTCTTTAAACCCGGGCGCGGCTGATAAGGATTTTAACGGTTTAGTGCGGGCAGTGGTTGATCATGTTCGTGCCGCCGTATTCTCTATCTCTGACGGAGTGTTCCCGTCTAATGAGGAGCGCGGTTACGTTGTGAGGAAATTGATCAGGAAAGCTTACTGGCACGGATATAGCTTGGGGGTTAATCAGCCGTTCCTTTTTAAATTAGTTAATCTGATCAGTGAACTCATGGGAAAGCCCTATCGCGATATTGCTGATAAAAAAGATAAAATTTCAGAGGTTATAAGATTAGAGGAAGAAAAGTTTATTGTCAACATCGACGGTGCCCAAAAACAGTTCTTCAATGTTGTGGCAGACCTGAAAGGCAAAAGAGAGAAGAAAATTAACGGCCAAACAATTTTTAAACTATACGACACCTATGGAATTCCTTTAGAATTAACAAAGCAGTTAGCGGAAGAAAACGGCCTCGATATCGACGAAGAAAGTTTTAATGAATTTTTGCTAAAGCAGAAAGATGTTTCACGCCAGCAGAGTATGTTTAAAGACACAATTTTTGCCAGGGATGAATATGCTTTCGAAGCCGAGAGCGAATTTGTCGGGCACTCCCTTTTAGAAGTCGATACGGACATAATCAAGATTATAAAAGATAAACGAGAAGTCTATGAGCTTTCTAAGAATGAGACGGGGATAGTGCTTCTTGCAACGACGCCTTTTTACCCCGAAGGGGGAGGGCAGTCTTCCGATAAAGGCATGCTTGAAACATCACAGGGTGCTTTTCGCGTTGAACGTGTTGAGAAAACAAAGAACACTATTATCCATTTCGGCAAGGTTAACGAGGGGGTTATCGCAAAAGGTTTGTCTTCGGCAAGAGTTGATAAAAAAAGGCGTTTTGCCCTTATGCGCGCTCATACCGCCACTCATCTTTTACAGGCCGCTTTGCGCTCGGTTTTAGGAGACCATATAACGCAGCAGGGTTCGATGGTTGAAGCGGACAGGTTGAGGTTTGATTTTAACCATTTCAAGGCTCTTACCAGCGATGAGCTGCATAAAGCAGAAGAAACTGTTAATGATTTTATTCTTTCAAATTATAATATAAGGATAGAAATGCTTTCCTTAGAGGAAGCAAAGAAACAAGGTGCCTTAGCTTTTTTTAAGGATAAATATAGCGACCATGTAAGGGTTGTGAGTATATCGGATTGCAGTAAAGAACTTTGCGGCGGGACACATATTGAGTCCACTTCCTCTATCGGAATTTTTATGATTGTCGGCGAGTATTCGGTAAGCAGCGGCATAAGGCGGATAGAGGCATTGACCGGCAGCATGTCGTATAGAAAACTTTTATCGTTGCGAAATATTGTAAAGGATGCGGCGTTCTCTCTTAAGTCGAAAGAAGAGGATATTTTAGAAGCGATCGCCCGAATAGATAATCTTTCTCGGAGCTATAAAGAGCGCTTGGACAATATTGAAAAAGAGAGGATTCATTCTAAGATCGACGATGTTATTAAAGAGAAAGTTGCCATTGGCGATTTAGCCGTGTTTATTTATGAATTTAAAGATATGCCATATTCACAGCTTCTTTACCTCTCTGATATTCTGCGGAGTCGTTTTGATAAATCGTTTTTGTTTTTTCTTTCTTCAGATGACAAGAGGGATATTTTTGTTTCGGCAATCAGCGAGCAATCTCAAAATATGGGAATTTCCCTGAGTAATTTTTTTAATCAATGCCGAGGCTCTCTCAACTTGAAAGGTGGCGGTAAGGGATTAACCGGTCAGGGGGTATTTTTACAGCCAAAGCAGTTTTTATTGTGCAAAGAAAAGATTATTGAATTTTTATCGAAGGAGCTTAAAAAGTGAGAGTGCTGCGTGATATAAATAGTTTGGATAAACTTTTTGAGAAACGGCGTAAGAGGAAGAATCATGTCGTTGAGCGGGTAGCAAAGATTATAAGAAATGTACGCGAAAAAGGTGATGAGGCAGTATTGGAATATACTAAGAGGTTTGATAAAGTTAAAATATTGCCTAAAGAGTTACGCGTTACGGAACTCGAGATATCATCGGCTTTTAATGAGCTAAATTCTCAATTAATTAAAGCGATAAAATTAAGCATGGATAATGTATATAAGTTTTATCGCGAACAGATACCGCGGCCGTTACGGATAAAAGAAGACAACGGCAAGGTCGTTGAGGTTCAATACCGTCCGATTCAGCGATTGGGAGTGTATATCCCTGCCGGAAGCGCCCCTTTAGTTTCCAGTGTGTATATGAGTGTTATCCCGGCCTTGGTCGCCGGCGTAAAAGACATCGTTTTAGTCTCTCCTCCCTCGACGAACAAGTTGATAAATTCATTCATTTTGGCTGTTTCTTCTATGCTTAAAATACGGGAAGTTTATAAAATCGGCGGAGCTCAGGCAATTGCCGCCCTGGCCTTTGGCACTAAAACGATAAAACGGGTCGATAAAATTATAGGACCGGGCAATGAGTTTGTAACCGAAGCTAAACGGCAGGTTTTCGGCGAGGTTGATATTGACATGCTGGCCGGCCCTTCCGAAGTTGTAATTATTGCCGGCAAACGAGCTAATATCGATTTTATTGTTGCCGATTTAGAAGCGCAAATAGAACACCGTGGCGGTTTAGGCATAGTGGTTACTAATTCGCGCCGCCTGGTAAGAGAATTACAAGAAAGCAAAGTAGCC
>JBDRDG010000133.1:0-5769 GCA_043821045.1 Candidatus Omnitrophota bacterium
TGTGAAAAGCTTCTTTGATGCTCGATCCTAGATGCTCGATTCTCGTTTCTGTAAAATATTATATTAATTGACGAGTATCTAGCATCAAGGATCTAGGATCTCTGTCATTTTGCATTTTGATATTTGATTTTTGATTTTTTCCACCTTAACATGAATAAATAAACCCTTGAAATTAATACTTTCGCTTACATCTTTTCATAAAAGCTTTGATAGGATTATTCTGTCGTGAAAATCTGAAACCCGGCATAGGCTTCCATTCCATGTTCACCGATGTCAAGGCCTTTGAGCTCCTCTTCCCGGCTGACACGCAACCCTAGAAACAGGTCGATAAGTTTAAAAAGCGTTCCCATTGTTATAATAACAAAAGCTATTACGGCGAAAACACCGAACGACTGGACCATAAGCTGTTTTAACCCTCCGCCGTAAATCAACCCGTCATTGACAATACCGAGCGAACTCCTGCCAAATACGCCAACAGCAATAGTACCCCATATACCATTTAATCCATGCACCGCGACGGCACCAACCGGATCATCTATTTTAAGTTTATCGATACCAACAACGCCAAAGACAACTATAAAACCCCCGATAGATCCGATAACTATTGCCGCCCACGGTTCAACAAAAGCGCACGGCGCCGTAATCGCGACTAGGCCGGCTAAAGCGCCATTCATGGCCATAGAAAGGTCCGGTTTATGAAACATTCTCCATACTGTTGCCATTGCGCATATTCCGCCACAGGCAGCGGCTAAATTAGTGTTAATCGCAACACGCGCGATTAGGTTTCCGTCTCCAACCCCCAAGGTCGACCCGGGATTAAAGCCAAACCATCCAAACCACAGGATAAACACTCCTAAAGAAGCAAGCGGTATATTGTGCCCGGCAATAACATTAGCCGACCGGTCACTATTATATTTACCAATCCGCGGTTTTAGAAGTATGGTCCCAATTAAAGCGGCAAAACCACCGACGGCATGGACAACTGTCGAACCGGCAAAATCAGCAAATCCAAGCTTACTAAGCCATCCGCCGCCCCAAATCCAGTGACCAACTAAGGGGTATATAAACGCTGAAATAATAAATGAATATATAAGGTACGCGGAGAATTTCATGCGTTCGGCCATTCCTCCGGCAACAATAGTTGCCGCCGCGCCGCAAAAAGCCGCTTGAAAAAGCCAAAAAGCAAACAAGGGAATATCCACCGGACTCTTAGCATTGATTAGAAACCACCCCTGATTGCCCATAAAACCTCCTCCCGAACCAAACATTATTGCGTAGCCAAAGATAAAAAACCCTAAACTTGCCATGCAGAAATCAAGGAAGTTTTTTGTTAATATATTACAGGTATTTTTAGCGCGGATAAAACCGGCTTCAACCATGCCAAATCCGGCCTGCATAAAGAATACCATAAAAGCAGCTAATAAAACCCAAGCCGTATCCAACCCTACACGCAGAACAGTGACATCGTTAATCTCGCCAGCTGTAAGCGGTAACGGCGCTAACATAAGGCTAAAGAGAAAAAACAATGCGGATATTAACCTGTATACATATCTTTTTTCCATAAACACCTCCGTTTCTGAACGTTAGAACTTGTGCGTTAATTCTAAACCAAACCAAATCTCATCGTCGCCAGAGTTAATTTTATCTTCATGGACGATTGCATAATGTGCGCTTGGACTGACCGAAAACTGATTAAATGAATATGTTGTCGATAAAGATATTTCTGTTGAATACAAAGGGTTGGCTTCTAAATCCGCGACACCGTAGTTACCCCAGTTAACTATACTAAAAGATAAACCTTGATTTTCTTGAGTAAACACATATTTAATCAGGGGAATTTCTGAGTCGATTCCCCAAGACTAATACCACCCTTCGTCCGGCCCTCCCGATGACACTGCAAAATCATATCCACCAAATATTGAGAATGATATTTCCTGACCAAACAATACTATGCTTTTTGAGCTAATCCGCGCCCAAGGTTCGCTGACATCCGATTTAGAGTTTAAATTAGAAAAATCAAAGTAGGTGTGTCCTTCAGTCAGAGTTAGATTCCCGTCAAAGATATCTTTAGATAGAGACAGTGTGTAATCAACTTCAACGTCGGCCTGATGCCCTCCGCTCAGTGGATGAGCGCCCCAAAGATTTAAGTTTAAATCATACCCCTCAAAAACATCAGAGACGTTAAGATCAAGCGCCGGTTGAAAAGCTTGATCGTTATCCGGATACAAATCCAAACCGCGCCACACGTAACGTGACGAGTAACCAAAGTTTTCGGTAAAAGTAACTGTTCGCCCATAAAGAGCTGCCGGCACGAGATTACTGATAATTACCGCCATCACTAAAACTAAAATAGCACTATTTTTAATTATCATTTCACACCTCCCATGAAGCATAAGCGGTAAACAAAAAAAAACGTTTCATTATCCTCACTTTGGATTATGAAACGCCACTGTACTTCTGGCATTCTGCTTAGAATACCATTACCGCACAACAATGTGTTCTTTACTTAACAAGTAAACAAAATGTCAATTTGGTAACTAACTAATTGTGAATTAACTCGCGGCGCATAAATTGGCTCTTTTTTCTTATCTTTTTTTCTATTTTAATAACCATAACGTGCGAAACACCTAATTTTTCTCCTATTTTACGCTTCGTGAAACCGCGTAAGCTTAACCTCAAAACCTCTTTTTCCTTAGGCAAAAGGGTTTGGTTTAAGGTTTGAAGCAATAAACCAATTGATATTTTTCTTTGAGAAAGGTTCGCAGAACCTTTACTTAAATAATTTTCGACAAAAGAAAATGAATCCTTATCGATAGGTATGGTTTTTTTATCCATTGATTTTTGTGACTTACGAATATAGTTTTTTAAATAAAAGAAACAACCCTGAAGTATATAGCTTTGGGTTTTAGCGCTTAACTCATTTTTTCTGTTTTTATCCCAAAGGTACAGGAGGGCTTCTTGCAGCAAATCGTCATGGTCAAAATAAGCGTTATTACGGTTTAGGCGCTTGGCAATAGCCTTTAATTTCGGCATGATCGGGATTATTAAATTATTAAATATCATTGTATGCTCCTATCAAATAAGATTCTTCGATTCGCTTCGCTCGATTCGGCTTCTCTCAACACAAGCTGCTCAGGATTTCCCGCTTTAGCAAGATCCCGCCACATAAATTAAAGAGCGGGAAATTCGACTTCCCATTTTTCTACGCTTTGCTTGAAGAATGCAAGTTTCATTCTACCCCCTCACCTTAATGTGGCAAAATTCTCTGCTATAATTTCGCCAAGTTCGGCGCATTAATTCGACTACAGACTTTTGTTTCGCCCTCCGCGCTGACAAAAGTCTAAGTCTCATTAAAAAAGCCTTTTCCAAACATCTCTGTTTAGAAAAGGCTTCGTTACCTAATCTCTTTGTTATCGCTAAGCGTTTAGTTTAGCGATATAAATAAAAAGCCTCAAAATTAATATTTTGAGGCTTCTTCGCCAAGTCTACGCACATGGTAGATTCAATTGCTATTTGTATAACACAAAAAAAACTATTTGTCAAGCTCTAAAAAAACACTCGCTAACTATTCTTGTGTTTTTTTGTCGCGATCTCTATCCTAAATAGGATATTGTTTCCTGGATCAACGGCAGGATCGATTCAACTTCCTCTTTGGCCATCCGCCCTAACTTGGCGAAACGAAATTCGCCGTGGCTGTCTTGATTTTCACGCGTAATCTGAAGTTTTTTCGGGCCGTTGTTGTAGGAATACACGCTTACGGTCAGGCGTTGGCCGCCTTTTTCCCATGCTTTTGTGAAAATACAATCATCTAAACTCTTATCGTAAGGCATAGTTACCTCCTGTTAAAAACGATTCATATAATTATTTCGCGCCTCTGATCTCAAAGGAAAGGATTATCGCCTCGGCAATATCTTTCATCGGCACACGTTTATCCATACTCGTTTTTCTCATCAAATTATAAGACTCCTCTTCATTCATGTTTTGTTCACGCATCAAGATGCCTTTTGCCCGTTCAATTTTTTTTCGCGCCTCGAGTTCTTCCTGGATTATTTTTGTCCTTACCATGAGCTCGGTATTTTCAATCGCCACCGCCGCATGATTCGCCACGGCACTAAGCAGTTCGATATCGCCTTTAGTGAATTTGTAGGAAACTGTCGTATAACAGTTGATAACGCCAATCAGCCTTTTTTTTACGAGCATCGGCACACTAAGCATGGAAATCAAATTCTCGCTTTTAGCCAACTCTTTTTCTTTATAACGCTTGTCATTTAGAACATTAATAATCGTTAGCGGCTTTCTCTCTTTCGCCACTAAGCCTACTATACCTTCACCTAACTTTATGCTCCTCTCTTTCAGGTAATCTTTGCTCATCGCCTGAGTTGCCCGTATCCTTAGCTCTTTTTTTTCGCTGTCAAGCAGCCAGAGAGCGCATATTTTCGCCTTCATTACGTTAGCCGTTAAGGTAACAATCAGTTTTAAAACGTCTTCGAGATACAAATCGCTGGTAATCGCCCGGCTTATTTGACTCAGTGTGTTTAAATAACTCTTATAAGCTGACTTGGCCATTTTGATTCCTAATGACTTGCTTAAAGTATAGGTAAGTAGGTTGTAATTTCATACTCATGCACGCGTTTGCGGTAATCATCCCACTCAACCTTTTTACCGAAAATCAGGTTATTGTATATGTGTTCGCCGAGGACCTCACGAAGCAGCTGGCTTTCCTCGGCGATTTCAATCGCTTCAATCAAACTGCCCGGCAAACAGCCAATACCCTGTTCTTTCTTCTCCTCATCGGTCAAATGGTAGACATCCCGCTCGGTCGGTTCCGGTATGGTGTAATTTTCTTCGATACCTTTTAAACCGGCCAGCAACATACAGGCAAAAGCCAAATAAGGATTACAGGCCGGATCGGGCGAGCGAAACTCTATTCTTGTCGCTTTTTCTTTGCCGGGTTTATACATGGGAACTCTTATGAGCGAACTTCGGTTACGCATCGCCCAGCAGATATATACCGGCGCCTCATATCCCGGAACAAGGCGTTTATAGGAATTGACCCATTGATTACAGACAAGAGTAATCTCACGCGCGTGTTTTAATATCCCCCCGATGTAGGCTTTTGCCTCTTTGGAAAGGTGGTATTTATCTTTGACATCAAAAAATATGTTTGAATCGCCTTTAAACAGCGATTGATGCGTGTGCATACCCGAACCGTTCTGGCCGAATATCGGCTTGGGCATAAAAGTAGCGTATAAACCATGCTTCTGGGCGACTTCTTTTACTACCATTCGATAAAGCATAACTATATCGGCCATACGCGAGGCCTCTTTATAACGCAGGTCAATTTCGTGCTGAGAAGGCGCGACCTCATGGTGAGAATACTCAACCTGTATGCCCATCTCTTCAAGGGTTAGAATAACTTCCCGCCGCACTTCATTACCGGCATCAAGAGTAGTCATATCAAAATAGCCGCCTTCATCAAGGACAACCGTTGACTTTTCATCTTTAAAAATAAAAAATTCCAGTTCCGGGCCGGCAAAGAATGTAAACCCTCGTTTAGCAGCTTTTTCAAGAGCGCGTTTCAATATGTAACGCGGATCACCGTTATAAGAAGTGCCATCGGGGTTTAAAATATCACAAAACATCCCGGCAACGGCTTTTTCCTTCGGGCGGTAAGGAAGAAGGGTAAAAGTTGACGCATCGGGCATGGCAATCATATCCGACTCATCAATCCGGGCGAAGCCTTTTATTGATGAGCCGTCAAAACCCATG
>JBDRDG010000134.1:0-8273 GCA_043821045.1 Candidatus Omnitrophota bacterium
ATAATTTTATTGTAAAATCAATCCCCATACGAAGCATATATTTTAAAGATCATTTTAGCAAGATTCACCCGGTATTTGACACGCTGCGTTTTTTGCGTTTTATCGCCAAAATTAATCGATGAATAACCAAGAATTTAACCGTTTACGCGAGCTTATGGTTAACGAACAGTTAATACCGCGTGGTATATCTAATCAGATGGTTTTATCGGCTTTTCGCAGCGTGCAGCGCGAACTCTTCGTTCCTGATGACCAGAAGTCTTATGCTTACCATGACAGGCCTCTGCCGATAGGGTTTAATCAGACAATATCCCAGCCTTATATTGTCGCCTTAATGAGTGAATCGCTCTCTGTTAATAAAGGCGATAGGATATTGGAAATCGGCACCGGCAGCGGTTACCAGAGCGCGATTCTTGCTTATCTTGGGGCGCGGGTATACAGTGTTGAACGTTTTGACGAATTGGCTGGAGCCGCTAAGATTTGTTTAGCAAGTCTTGATTTTCATGTCGATATAAAGGTTGGCGACGGATCTTTAGGCTGGCTTGAAAATGCGCCGTTTGATAAAATCATTGTCACCGCGGCGGCAAAATGTATCCCTGAGCCTTTGCTTGAGCAGTTAAAAGTAGGCGGGAGGATTATTATCCCTTTAGGCGGCAGTTTCAGCCAAGACTTAAGTGTGATCGACAAAATAACTAGAGATAAAACTGAGCGGAAAAATATCTGCGGCTGTATATTTGTCCCTTTGGTCGGAAAATATGGATATAAAGAAAATTAACCGTGTTCAAAGATAAAATAATTTCACTCCTTATATTAAGCTGTCCTAAACAAGTTGTAACGATAATCCTTGCCGCCCTGCCTGTTTTTGAACTGCGCTTGGCAATCCCCTTGGCAATTTTTCAATTTAAACTGCCGCTTGCCCATGCTTATTTTTTTTTCTCTTATCGGCAATATATTACCGGTTATCCCCTTATTGTTTATTTTTAAGCATTTCTTTCATAAATTAGAAGGGACAAAAGTAATCGGAGGCTTTTTTAAGTGGTGGTTTGGCAGTGTTTCACGACGCTCGCGAGTTGTCGATAAGTGGGGATTCTGGGGGCTTGTTTTATTCGTGGCTATCCCTTTGCCGGTTACCGGCGCATGGACGGGGACAGTCGCGGCGACTTTATTTAATTTTGAGATGAAAAAAGGCTTTATTGCCATATCGTTAGGGGTTATTATCGCGGGAATAATTGTAACCTTGGCAAGTTTAGGAATAGGAAGCTTTTGGCGTTAAGCGACATCTCTATTTAAATAATAATCTGCGATGAAGATTGTTTCAAAAAATATTCTAGGAGAGTACCAAGGAGTGCGAATAGTAAGAGTTGGTATCAAAAATCAACTAATAGCCGAGAGTGCCCGTCCCGGCCAGTTTGTTATGATTATGGCTGATAAGCACGGCGAGCGCATTCCTTTAACAGTGGTCGAGAGCGATAAACGGCAAGGCATAGTAAGTTTAATTTTTCAAGAGGTGGGTTTGACTACCTGTTTGCTTGGTAAACTGGAACCGGAAGATTCAGTTTACGCTTTGGTCGGTCCTCTTGGCCAACCGACCGAAATAAAGAATTATGGCCGGATAATTCTTGTCGGAGGCGGCGTGGGGATAGCGGAAATTTATCCGGTAGGGAAGGCTTTAAAACAAGCCGGCAATAAAATAATAACGGTAATCGGCGCGCGCACGGACAATTTGTTAATTCTACGCGAGGAGCTAAAAGCGGTATCGGATGAAATTCATTTTGTTACCGATGACGCTTCCTGCGGCCGGAGAGGTTTTACTACCGATATATTGACTGATTTGCTTAGCAGAAAAAAATATGATTTTGTTTTTGCCGTTGGGCCGATTGTAATGATGCGTAAAGTCGCTCAAATCACCGAAAGATTGAAGATAACGACGCTTGTTTCATTAAACGCTTTAATGGTAGACGGAAGCGGTATGTGCGGCTCTTGCCGCATAACTCTTGATGGTAAGACAAAATTCGCTTGTGTTGACGGGCCGGAGTTTAATGCCCACCTAATTGATTGGGATGAATTGCTAAATAGAAGTAAGATGTATGTCGAGAAGGAAAGGCATGTTTGTAAACTTTACAAAGTAAATGGATAGTTTACCGGTAAAAATAGAAGAATTAGACCCTATAAAGAGGATAGAGAGTTTTGACGAGGTCGTTAGCGGATACAGCCGAAAAGAGGCCGTTAAAGAGGCCTCACGCTGCCTGCGATGTAAGCGGCCTGCCTGTATTGACGGCTGTCCGGTAGGAATTGATATTAAAAAATTTATCGATTATATAAGTAAAAATGATTTCGAACTTGCCTATTCTACCGTTAAAGAAAAAAACAATTTTCCTTCCATTTGCGGCCGGGTATGTCCGGCGGAATACCAGTGCCGCCGCGCCTGTGTTCTTTCTCCTAAAGGCGCGGTTTATGCCGCTGATAAAGCGATAAACATACATTTTCTCGAACGCTTTGTCGGTGATTACGGCCTAAAGAATAATTTATCCTTTAGCTTAAATAAAAAAACTAAAATAACTAGAGAAAGAGTTGCCGTTGTCGGTTCCGGCCCGGCTGGGATATGCTGCGCGGGCGAATTAGCGCGTTACGGTATAAAGGTGGTTATTTTTGAGGCTTTACATAAACCGGGAGGTGTATTGCGTTATGGCATACCGCCGTTTAGAATACCGCCGGAGATTATCGATAAAGAAATAGAGTATTTAAAAGGGTTGGGTGTAGAAATCATTTGTAATGTCATCGTCGGAAAAACAATTTCATTTGAAACGCTGAAAAAAGAATTTTCCGTTATGTTTTTAGGTTTAGGCGCGGGTGTCCCCTATTTTCTCGGTATAAAGGGTGAAAATCTTTGTAATATTTATTCGGCAAACGAGTTTTTAACGCGGGTAAACCTCATGGGCGCTTACAAATTCCCTGATTACCACACACCGTTAAACATCGGTAAAAATATAGTGGTTGTCGGCGGGGGAAATACCGCCATTGATGCCGCGAGGTCAGCTTTACGCCTGCAGAAAATTAACCGCTACGAGCCAAATACCGCCTTGTTTTACCGCCGCAGCGAGGCTGAGATGCCGGCGCGGCGTCTTGAGATTGAACATGCTAAGGAAGAGGGGATAAAGTTTCACTTTCTGGTAAAACCCTTAGAGTTTATCGGTAATAGTCATGGTTGGCTTAGAAAGATAATATGCCAGAAGTGCCGTTTAGGTGAACCTGACTCTTCCGGCCGAAGGCGTCCCGTCCCAATAGATGGCAGCGAGTTTGAACTTGCCTGCGATACGGCAATCATTGCCATTGGTTTGGGCGCGAATCAACTTTTGACTAAAGTTACCCCCGAATTAAAAGTAAATAAATACGGCGATTTAATTGTCGATAGCGGCACTATGCAAACTTCTGTCGATAGAGTTTATGCCGGCGGTGATATCGTCGGCGGAGAAGGCACAGTCATTGAAGCCATGGGTATGGCAAAAAAAGCCGCGGCGGCGATATTAAAGCTAACGGATAGCGTTTAGCGTATGGCGTATAGTTTATATAAAAGTCGAGAGTAGGGAGATTTCGTTATCTATACCAGGAGAAAATTCTTGACAGTTTGCGTTAGGCTGATATATTAATTATCTTATAAATTTTTTTTCATTCCCTGTGATTAATTAATAGGCAAATTATGTCTAGTAAAGAAACAGAGACAATCAAAAAAGCGGCGGATAAAGGGGTTGATTTACGAGAAATTGAGCGGATATTAGAAAATAGACAGGAAAGTTATTGTGAACTTATTGAAGTCCTTCAAGATGTACAAACCACCTTTAATTACCTTCCTGAAGACGCTTTAAAACTAATCGCCGAAAAATTAGAACTTCCGGTCATCGAGGTTTTCCGGGTAGCGAATTTTTACAAAGCTTTTACCCTTAAGCCGCGCGGTAAATATTTGCTTACTGTCTGTACGGGAACGGCTTGCCATGTGCGCGGCGCGCCGAAATTTTTGGATGAACTTCTTGGCCAGCTTGGGATTGAACCGGGCCAGACCACCCAAAATGGTCAGTTTACCGTTGAGACAGTTAATTGCTTAGGCGCATGCGCCTTAGGACCGATTGTAGTCCTTGATGGGACATACTATGACCATATGACGGCAGGGAAATTGCGCCTTTTGATCGAAAATATTCGTGAGAAATCAAACAAGAATCAATCCGATGTCTAAATTGGAAACGGTAAAAAAATTTTCTGTTTTCCAGGAAGATTTGAGAATTTCCAGTGGGGGGGGGGAAACTACTGTAATTTTATCTTCGGGTACCTGCGGTCAAGCATGTGGTTCGCTGAGTGTGGCAGAAGCACTTAAAAACGAGATAAAAAAAGAAAAGCTTGAAGGTAAAATTAAATTGCGTATTACAGGTTGCCATGGTTTTTGTGAGCAAGAACCCCTTTTGGTTATAGAACCGGAAAATATTTTTTACTGCCATGTTAAACCAGAAGATGTAGCGGAGATTGTTGCCCGTAGTTTAGAAAACGATGATGTTATCGAAAGGTTATTATACAGCGATCCGGCCTCAGGTAAAAAGATTACGCGCGAAGCCGATATACCTTTTTACAAATTGCAGGACCGGACGGTTTTAAGCCAAAATCAACTGGTTGACCCCTGCGATATTAATGATTATATCGCGAACGGCGGTTATTCCGCTTTAATTACAGCCTTGACGGTTATGAAACCCGAGGAAATTATCGAAGAGATAAAAAAGTCAGGATTACGCGGCCGCGGCGGCGGCGGTTTCCCGACAGGACGAAAGTGGCAGTTTTGTAGAGAGGCCGAAGGCCGACCTAAATATGTTATCTGTAATGCTGATGAAGGTGACCCCGGCGCCTACATGGATAGGAGTATTCTGGAAGGGAATCCCCACGCGGTTATCGAAGGAATGCTTATCGGCGCCTTTGCTATCGGCGCGGAATTCGGCGCGATATATGTAAGAACTGAGTATCCCCTGGCGGTAAAACATTCAAAAATAGCGGTTGCGCAGGCAAAAGAGTTGGGGTTTTTAGGAAAAAACATCATGGGGATTGGTTTTTCTTTTCATATTAGAATCGCCCGCGGCGGCGGCGCTTTTGTCTGCGGTGAATCTTCCGCCTTGATGGCTTCCTTAGCCGGAGGCGTTGGCGAGCCAAGGCCAAAAGATATTCACACCACGGAAAAAGGATTTAATGATTTGCCGACAAATCTTAATAACGTTGAGACATGGGCAAACGTGCCTTCAATAATCAATAACGGTTACGCCTGGTTTGCCTCTAAAGGCACAGATAAGAGCAAAGGGACAAAAATTTTCGCACTTACCGGACAGATAAAAAACACCGGATTGATTGAAGTCCCTATGGGAATAAGCTTACGCCGGATTATATACGATATCGGCGGCGGCCCTTCCAATGGTAAGATAATAAAAGCCGTTCAGACCGGCGGTCCTTCCGGCGGATGTTTGCCTGAAGACCGCTTTGATTTGCCGGTAGATTTTGAAGCACTGAGTGAAGCCGGTTCAATGGTCGGTTCCGGCGGCATGGTTGTCATGGATGAATCAACCTGCATGGTTGATGTCGCGAAGTACTTCTTAAAATTTCTTATCGATGAATCGTGCGGAAAATGTGTTCCCTGCAGAATCGGCTTAAAGCGTATGTTAGAGATTATAACCGATATTACTGAAGGCAGAGGGACAGAGGAGAAACTTGAGCTTCTTGCGGATACTGCCCAAACAGTATCGCTGGCATCTTTATGCGCTCTGGGTAAAACCGCGCCCAATCCTGTCCTTTCAACAATTAAGTATTTTCGCTCGGAATACGAAAGTCACATCAACGATAAAAAGTGTCCGGCCGGCGTATGCCGGAAATTGATACATTACTCTGTCGACAGGGACAAATGTACCGGCTGCGGTGCTTGCCTTAAAGCTTGTCCCCATGGCGCGGTTTCGGGAGAGAAAGGGGTGCCACACACGATAAATGACCAGTTGTGTCATAAATGCGGGATATGCAAGGAAGTATGTAAATTTAGTGCGATTGAAGTATCATAAAGAAGATAAATAATGGTTGAATACGTAAATATTTCGATTAACGGCGCAAAAATTCGCGTAGCTCGCGGTACAACGGTGTTAGATGCTGCTTTGGATTACGGCATATGTATACCTCACCTTTGCCATATGCGAGGAATTACGCCGATTGGCGCCTGCCGTCTTTGCATTGTCGAAAACATAAAAAACGGTAAGGCTAAAGTAACTACTTCCTGCACGCTCGACGCCGAAGAAGGCATGGTAATTTTAGCCCATACGGAAAGGATTCTTCGCATACGTAGAAATATCGCCGAGATGCTGGTAGCTGAGGCGCCTAATTCACGCGCTATACAGGATATCGCCACCAGATGCGGCGTCCGGCATGTGCGTTATCCCTTTGTCAATAAAAATTGTGTGTTATGCGGGCGTTGCGTGAGAATCTGCAGTGAAGTCTGGCAGTCTAAATCTTTAGGATTTGTCGGAAGGGGCCAAGATCGTCACGTAGCTCTGCCGTTTGATAAGCGGCCGGAGTTTTGCAAGAAATGCAACTCTTGCGTAGATGTCTGTCCGATGACAATTACCCCTTGTCCCGGTCCCATGGATGATAAAAACGAGTTTCTTTGCGGCCTCTGTGAATCGCAGTTATCAATGGAAGAGGATACGCCCGATACCTGCATAGATTGCCGTTTAGGCGATGGCTTTTCCTGTGTCCGTAAGACCGGCTAGATTTTTGACAATAATCCGCCGATGATTTCGCGATAAACTGAGCGTTTTATTGTTTATCCCGGCGCAATAAAACCGCGGTTTTCAGCCCGCGGAGTTTCATTTTATCCTTGACAAAATAAATAATTTTGTTATAGTCGTAAAGGAGACAATGGCGTCTTTTCTGCTACGAAGTAGTAGGAAGACGCTTTTTTTTTATCAATAGATGCCGTATATATAAACATAAAATGGAGTGGAATATGGCAAAAAGGAGGAAAAAATGAATTTACAACAACCAAACGCTAATGAAGCTCTCCAGACGGCAAACCGTTCACGAAACGTCGTTCCCGTATCGGGAATCTGCACGCGCTGTATTGACGGCTGCCGGGGAAACTGTGATGTGTTTAAATCGTCTTTCCGAGGCCGGGAAGTTATTTATCCCGGTCCTTACGGCGAAGTAACCGCTGGCGGCGATAAAAATTACCCCGTGGATTATTCTCACTTGAACATTCAAGGCTACGCTTTGGGAGCCAAAGGCCTGCCCGAAGGAGTCGAAGCTTCTCCCGATACGGCTACCTTTCCCGCTGTTGATACTGGTACAGAATACGGCTGGGATATTAAGGTCAAGATGAACGTTCCGATATTTACCGGCGCTTTAGGTTCCACAGAAATTGCCCGGAAGAATTGGGAGCATTTCGCCGTGGGCGCGGCGATATCCGGTGTTACTCTTGTCTGTGGAGAAAACGTTTGCGGTATTGATCCAAAACTGGAATTGGATGCGAAGGGAAAAATCATGAAGGCTCCCGATATGGACCGCAGAATTGAAACCTACAAGAAGTTCCATGAAGATTGCGGTGAAATCTTAGTGCAAATGAATGTTGAGGATACACGTTTGGGAGTGGCTGAATACGTAAGGAAAAAACATAAGCTGGAAACGATTGAATTGAAATGGGGCCAAGGGGCTAAGTGTATCGGAGGAGAGATTAAAGTTAATACGATAGAGAGGGCATTGGAGCTTAAAAAACGCGGGTATATCGTAACGCCGGATCCTTCTCTTCACGCGATTCAAGAGGCTTATCGCGTCGGCGAGATTAAAGAATTTGAACGTCATTCGCGTTTAGGCTTTGTTTCGGAAGAAGCTTTTATGGCTGAAATAAAGAGATTGAGAGAATTAGGATTCAACCGGATAACATTAAAAACCGGCGCCTACTCAATGCGCGAGTTGGCCATGGCGATTAAGTACAGTTCCATGGCAAAAATTGATCTTCTTACAATCGACGGCGCGCCGGGAGGAACCGGCATGAGTCCGTGGCGAATGATGGAAGAGTGGGGGATACCTACCTTTTATTTACAGTCGCTGGCTTACGAATTTTGTGAGAAATTAACCAAAAAGGGTATGCGCGTGCCTGACATCGCTATCGCCGGCGGATTTTCATCGGAAGATCACGTATTTAAAGTACTGGCTATGGGTGCGCCTTACGTCAAAGCTGTTTGTATGGGAAGGGCCCTTATGATTCCGGGAAT
>JBDRDG010000135.1:0-9510 GCA_043821045.1 Candidatus Omnitrophota bacterium
GAACCGCGGCGGCGCTGCCTGTCTTATAATCCAAAATCGTAATCGTACCGTCGGGGTATTGATCGATGCGGTCAATAGTGTAACGAAAATTCATCTCTTCCCTAAAGCTTATTTTCCCGCTCAACTGTTCTTCCAAAGAAATAATTCTAACCGCGCGGCGCTGCGATTCCTTATCAAGAAACTTCTTAAACCGCGCATCAAGAATTCCCTGCAAGAGGAATGCATCGGCACGCATCCGGCGGGAAATTTTTTCTTCGAAGTCCCGAGCCATTTTTTTAAAAAAGTATTTTTTAAATTTAGCGTCGATAAGCAGGGTTTTCCCTTTAAACTGCAAAAAAGTTTCTTTTAATAATTCGTGGATAAATGTCCCGATGAAAGAAGCATCGGGATCGCTTAAGAGCTCTTCTTTTCTCTCCAGGCCCAAGACATATTTATAATAAAACTGTGCCGGACAATTCAAATAAACATCGATTCGGCTTGCCGAATAACACTGTTCTTTTAGAAATTGAATCATCTCGCCACTCTTCATAAGCGCCCGCTTTTTAACTGTATTTTTAAACGAAAAAACCGCCCGCGGCACGCTAACCGCATCCAGGCTTTTAGCTTTTCTTTGCCGTTCCCATAACAAGCCCTCAACATACCGGCTCTTTTCATTTAACTCATTCTCGGCAAATATAATATGGCAGTTCTTAGCTGATTTAACAAGCCGCGTGAAATGATAACGCTGAATCTCTTCCTCTTTCTCAAGACGGTTTAATCCCAAGTTTAACATTATAAGACGCGGGATTAACGGCTCGTATATATTGAGTTTGGGAAGAATAGATTCATTGACATCGATTATAATAACATTATCGAAATTCAGGCAGCGCGTTTCCAATAAACCTAATATCTGTGTTCCCTCTAAAGGAGCGCCGCTAAATGAAATAACTATTCTCTCCAGTTGTTTCTGAAAAACATCCAAAATAACGCTCTGAGAAAACTTTTTATGACTAAAGGAAAGGCGGGAAAGTTCTTCGCTAAGATTATATAATTTATCAATAACTTTTAAATTAAAACTAAATTTACCAACCACGCTGTTTTCAATTAACATATCGATAAATTCTTTGAGTTTTAAGGAAAAGGCGTGGAAGTTATCAATTCCCTCCCATTGCCGAAAAAAAACATTATGCAAATTAAAAAGCAAATCACGACATTGTTTAATCTTAACTTCTCTGCCTATCCGGCTTAAAGCCTCTTTCGCGGCGGGATAGACTGTCTCTTCACTTTCGATTTCCTCCAGGCTCAAGAATAAACTGCCGCCGATCGAACTGTTAACATCGCCCTGGATTGACTCCTCAATCTTGTCCGCTAATACCCGGGTAAACTGGAAATCTGATTTTAAGGAGAGATTTTTTACCAAGGGATGCTTTATAAGGTTCAAATAATCTTTTGTATAATATTTATCCTTTCGCTTGCTTAGTTGAGCTTTAAATAAAAGAGCGAATAAAACATATAAAGGGCTGCGGTTCAGAGGGTACCCCATCGACACGTTAAATTGCTTCAAAAACGGCGATATCTCCGAAAGTAAAGGGATAACCATTTCCGTCCGCGGCACCACGATGACTGTCTTTTCGTTTGAGTCTATCTTCCTAATTATCTCCCGCGCGATACAGACCTGGGAATGGATGTCAAATCCTTGATAGAAATTAATCCTGGATATTCTCTCTTTTTTTTCCTCTCGCCTTATCGGAAAACGTAAAAACCTGGCGTTATCATCAAGAACAGACCACTGCCTACTGTCCCCCTGAAAAACCAGGCAGGCCTTACCGCGGTCAAATATATTCTTAATCAATTTCTTCTCGGCGGAATGGAGGTAAAACAGCCCGCAGAAAAATATTGTGTCGAATTCATCAAAACTAATTTCTTTACTATACTCCGCCGCTTCGAGATATTTCATGCCGCGGGAGTATTGATTGTTTTTGCGCAGAAGTTTGTGATAATTCTGGCGCAATTCTACAATTTGCCCTAATAAGCGGTTAATATTAGGCGGTATTTCATAACCGATATCAGCGCTTTTTTCGACAAAACGTAAAGTCTGTTCATCAATTACCTCTAAATCAAGCTGCTCGATAAAAGTTGCTATCTCTTGGGCCCAAGGCAAAAAACCGGCAAAACTTTCATCGCCTTTGATAATATAAGGGACAAACTGCTTTGCCAGCTTGTAAATAAAATAAAAGGAATCAAGCCCCGGCAAAGAAGAGAACGGCCTTTTTTTGGAAATCATATAGTCAACGAAATCGTCAATCGTAAATATTTCCGGAGGCATATACGGGCGCTTTATTTTACTGGCAAGTGCCCGGTGGAGAAAAAAGCCGGCACGTTTTCCTCCAAAAACACAAGCGACTCGGCTAAAATCAATCTTCTTTTGCCGATACTTCTCACATAATAAATCAGCGAGATTACCGACGAGGTCATCTTCTAAATTATAAACAATAACCCTATCCATCTACTTCACATAAAGTTAAATTATTCAGGTACAAAAGATATCCCTTTACCTCATAGCGAGGAAATATCGCGGCGGCTAAAGCCATATACTCTTTCACCTGTTTTCTGTCACCTTCTCTGTCACCTTGTCTACTTTTATAGTCAACAATAGAGACATCATCCTCTCTTACAATCAACCGATCGAGGCGCTTTTTATTGCCGCGGCTATCAACTATTTCTTTCTCGCAAAAAACTTCTCCCCCCTGAACAAAGAAAATATCGCGAAACCTCTCATCACTTAGCAGTTTCTTTATTTTTACCTCATATCGAGACGCTTCTTCAGATAAAACAAACTGCCTCCCGGTAAAGAGCAAGGCTTCTTTTATAATTTTTTCCACATTTTTCCCTCGGCAATTGCCTATTTGTGAAAGGAGCGCATGCAGGATATTGCCTTCTTTAATAACTTCGCGGTTTCTTATGTCTTCATAACCGACGAATTCATCGCGAAGCGAATTTATCCAATGGTCATAGGTTGACGGCGGTATTTCCATATGCGGCGCGGCGGTTTCTCGCCGCGTAATCGCATACTCCCTTTTGCTGCCTAATTCACTTAACCCCTCAGGCACAAGGTAACGCGCTTTATTATTGCTATTGCCGCTTTTTGCCGGAAGGTACAGATACAATTCATGCTGGGCGCGTGTAAATGCCACATATATATTATTTAACTCATCAATACACGACTTTTTGTAATTTTTCATATATATGCCGTTCAAACGTTCGGAATATATGCGGTAATCTTCCGTAATCCGCACTAAACCTAAACTATTATTTTTTTCTTCTTCAATGTAAGACTTTGTCCCTTTACCGCCTGTTTCCGGTGAAATATCCATACGTAAGAAGGGTATAATAACTACGGGAAATTCAAGGCCTTTTGCCTTATGAATTGTAAGCACCTTAATCGCATCACTTGATGTGGCCTGCACGTAAAGGTCATCCTCATAGGCATTTTCTAAATATTCCAGAAATTCATCCAAGCTGACATATTCTTCCTCACGGATTTTGACCAATTCAAGAAAACGCATGAGGAAAGCCTGGCTGTCTTTAAATCGTTCCGAAAGAGAAAAATGCTGATAAATAATAACCACCAATTCGTAAGTTGAAATAAAACCAACAGTCTTGAAGAATTTTTCAATATACTCGCTCCAGATACGAGGATAAGCATCGCGGAAAAGATTGTAAAGCGATACCGCGGGAATATTTTTCCTGTTTCTATTCAAAGAAAAAAGGAACATAGTTATCTGCCAGTTTGACATCCCCGTTGCTGATGAAAAGATATCTCCGGAAATAAAAGCGGCAAAATTCAAATCATCGATGGGAGAAGATAAAAACTTCAAAAAAGCAAGAATCTCCTTTATCAAATTGTTCTCAAGAATATTTAAAGTCTTCTCTGATTCAACCGGCATGCCGGTGTCAATTAACCACCCGCTGACCATTTTAACCTCGTCGTTATCACGGGTTAACACCGCTATGTCCTTATATTCAAAACGCCGCTTAATTTCCTTTATTAAATCAACTGTTTCAACCCGCATAATCTCACCGCACCCAGCCTTGTTTTTTTCATCAATCATACTTACGCAAACATAACCGTACTGATGCTCTTCTTTATGCTCCTGCTTGGCATCCTCAAATATTGCGGCAATTTCACCAATAGCATCTTTGTCGTTTTGCAATTTATCGGCGATGCCTGAAGAAAAAAGCAAACGCCGGATATTACTCTGGGAAAAAATGAGATTATTAAACTCAACTATAACCTTTTGACTGCGCCAATTCTTTGTAAGATTGACCAGAGAAACATTGTAAAAAGATAATTTATCACGCACCTTATCAAACAATCCCGCATCTCCTCCCCGGAAGCGGTAAATCGCCTGTTTTTTGTCGCCGACATAGAAAAATGACCCGCCGCCGGATAAGGCCTCTTCAATCATAATTTCAAGATTAGACCATTGCAACAAACTTGTATCCTGGAATTCGTCGATAAGATAATGCTTATAGCAGGTTGCCAAACGATAATATGTTTCAGCCACTGTTAAACCATTGTCTTCGAAAAGAGAACGCGTTTTACAGTTAAGTTCCTGTAAAAATAATTTGTCTTCTTTTTTGGAAAGGGATTCAAAAAAAACCATGACTAGACGAAAAAGTTTTATATACGGCTTATAGGCGGCTGTCGCCTCAAGTTCAACAAGATCCTTTATTCGCTTATTTATCCCTTGCCATTTCTTCTCAAAGGCCTTGGGGCAAGATTGATCTTCCTCCATCGCAACATCCCGGCTGCTAAATATGCGCGGTAAACTTTTTATTTCAAAAATATTATTTTTTGTCGCGAGGAATTTAGCGATATCGTTTTTCACTCTTTTATTGATCCCCGCAGGGAAATTACGCGGCAATTTAGATATCGCCGAGTAGAGGGCTGCCTTTGCCTCCAGGACATCGCTGCCTTCACCGCTATATTCAAAGAAAGACTTTCCGTAACGGTTCATTAACGCGTACAACGAATCTATAAGCTTTAAGATATCCTTTTTAGGAAACCACCCTTCTCTGTTTTCGATGAACAAATAGTGGCGAAGAAATTCTTCGAAGAAATCTTTAATCTCCTTGTGATGCGCACTCTGCTCCACGGCCAGATCAAAACTATACGCCAGCTGTAAAATATACTCCCGTTTTATTTTAAATCCGGCTGAACGGTCAATGTTTAAGGCCGAGCCCAAAAGAAGTGTATTGATAAACGAATCAATCGTTTGAACCTGAAAAAAATGGTAATCCTTTATCAATTGATCAAGAATCCGGCAAGCTTTAATACGCATATGTTCCTTTGATGTTTTGAATAACCCCAGAATATAACCGGCTTCCTTTTGATCAGAGAATCGATTGAGAGCGATCTTTTTTAAAAACTCAAGGATACGCTTTTTCATCTCAAATGTAGCTTTATTAGTAAAAGTAATCGCGAGGATCTGTTTTAAAGGAATCTGGTCTAGGCTTAATTTAGGATTTATGAGCAGATGGAGATAGCGCTTGGCGAGCTCATATGTTTTACCGGCACCGGCCGATGCCTGAACGACTACTACTTCGGGAAATTTCGAGATAGATTCTGCTCTATCCATTATATAATATACTCTTATCGATGCGGCTTCAGCCGCTATTTTAAGGAATTATTTTTTTATGATTTGGGTATGTCGAAAACAATCGCTATAATTCTATAAGATTATAGTTAGCGGTTCCTAAACCTATTTTCTCAGCATAATCAAATTGGCTGATATAATCTATCTCGGGATGAAATTGCCGCAGGACATCTTTATTCTCGTTTTTAATAAGCAAATCTATACTCGCCTTATCAACCGCTACGGGATCGTATCCAAAGATAACTCCGATATCTTCTACCGCCGGCTTTGTTTCCTTGTTCAAACAGTCACATTCTTTAGTGATAAATAAACAGAAGTTGAAGTAGGCGCAATCTTTATCCTTTACCGCCGCATAGGCGTATTCAACCATTTTCTCTTGCAAAAGGATATGTTCATCCGACCAGTGAATTACGACCGCTGCATAAGGACAGACGCTAATACATTGGGCACATCCTATGCATTTTACCTTGTCAATAAAATAGCGGTTATCCTCCTGTTCTATGCTGGCGGCGGGACAATTAGCCCGGCAAATACCGCAAGCCTGACATTTTGCCTGATTAATTGATGGGGCGATATCCGAATGCTGGCTGAGCTTACCGCGGCGGCTGGCTAAACCCATTCCGAGATTTTTCATCGATCCGCCGAAACCGGTAATCATATGTCCGGTTAAATGGCTAATACATAATATAAAATCCATGTCCATGCATAAGGAAGCGATAAAACATTTTTTATAATGGTTTTTATTGATTTCCACCTCTCTATAATCGTTGCCCTTCAGGCCGTCAGCGATCATAATCGGAATACCAAGGGAAGCGAATCCGTGCTGAGAGGCTAATAAAAGATGGTCGACAGCATTGAGACGCTGCCCGCGGTAAAGGGTATTAGTATCAAAAAGGAAAGGTTTCGTCTTATGGTTTTTTAGGTAATTAACCAAAGGTCTTAATATCTTGGGATTAACAAAAGATTTGTTTCCTTTTTCGCCAAAATGCAGCTTCATCCCGATAAAACTGTTTTTCTTAATTTTTGATGCGAAGCCGGAAGAATCAAAGAAAGCCAGAAGGAAATCTTTTTTTACGAGAAGTTCTTCAAGTTTTATACGTTTCAAGAAGACATCGGACATAGCTAGAAGAATCTTTCTTTGAGTTTATGAAAATAATAATTAATGAATTGCGTTTCTTTGTCTTCTTCCATGGCGACAATCTCCGCCCCGGTCAAATAGCCTTCCTGTTCACCGATCAATTCCGACCAGACCACGACCACTTTTAATTTAACCGTATCGAGGCTGTCAGGTATGAAATAATCGATAATGAGGCCCTGTTGCACCTGCCACTCTACTTGGGAAAAAAAACACATTCCCATAAGGCTAAGGTTAAAACAGCGGCCATCGCTAAAGCGCATTACCTCATTAACCGCTTCCATGCGCAAGAAATCATCTACTTCAAAACGTAGAAACCGCCGTTTATTATCCATAAACAACAAATATGAATCTTAGCGTAAATTTAAAAAATTAGGCAAACAGTCTATTGGCTGCTTCAAGATCAATATATCCTTCATAGAGAGCCTTTCCCACAATCACTCCCCAGGCAGAAGGAAACTCTCTCTTTATGTTCGATATGTCGGCAAGCGAGCTTATACCGCCGGAAACTATGCAGTTAATATTCACGACTCTGCTTACTTTCTTTATTTCTTCCAGATCAATACCGCTTAATGTTCCGTCACGGCTAATATTAGTATAAACAATCCATTTTATCCTGTTATCTTTAAGATAATCAATATAATCGAAGAAATCATAATCTGTACGGTTAAGCCAGCCGCTATCCATCAACTTGCCATCAAGGATATCGACACTGACACCGATTACATCAGGAGAACAAAATTCTCGCGCCGTCTTTAAAAATATCGGCTCTTTTGCCTTAGTCCCGATTATTATTCTCTTTACACCGATTTTCATTACTTCCGTGATCTTCTTAAAACTCCGCAACCCTCCCCCCACCTGAACTTCGATACCCAGTTCGACGATACCTTTTATCTTATCTAAATTGTTACCGTCGCCGAAGGCGGCATCCAAATCAACGACATGCAATAAAGAGGCGCCTTTATCCTTCCACTCCTGGGCTACGGCTAAAGGATCGTTGTTATAAACCTTACAGTTATTTTTATCGCCTTTATAGAGACGTACGACTTTTCCGCCTAGCAAGTCGATTGCCGGAATAATTAACATGAATAAATAAAGTTTCTAAATATATCCAAACCCAAAACCTGGCTTTTTTCCGGATGAAACTGCACCGCCCATATATTATCTTTATTTACTGCCGAAGCGAATTTCCCGCCGTAATCGGTGAAGGAAACAATTAAATCTTTATTAAAAGGAGAGCAGTAATAAGAATGGGCAAAATAGAAAAAACTACCGCACTTTATTCCTTTAAACAGCTTGCGGCTATTCTCGCCGGACCTATTTTTATTAAGAGTTATCTGATTCCATCCCATATGGGGAACAATCAAGTTGGCCGAGGCGAATTTTTTTACTTTGCCTTTAATCAGACCCAGCCCGGAAACCGAGAGATCCTCTGCGCTGCTTTCAAAAAGGAGCTGCATCCCCACACAAATTCCCAAGAAAGGCACTCCCCTTTCTATTTTCTTTTTTATTAGGTAGAAAATTTTCATTTTTCTTAATTTTCTCACGGCCTCACCGAAATGTCCTACGCCGGGAAGAATCAATTTTTTCGCTTTATCTATAATATTCGGCGACTGGCTTATTTTTACGCTTGCGCCTAATACTCTCATGGCATTAACCACACTATGCAAATTGCCTGTTCCATAATCGATAACGACAATCATCAATCTATGATTCCTTTCGTAGAAGGGATGCCTTTGCGGCGCGGATCAATAGAAACAGCCTCTTGGAGGGCTTTTCCCATGGCTTTGAACATCGCTTCCAAGATATGGTGGAGATCGCCCTCTCCCGATTTTACAATATAGACAAGGCTTAAACCAGAGTGGTTGACAAACGACTCAAGAAATTCTTCGGCATCTTTAAAAGTAAATTGTGTATTGTCAAAACTCTCTTTTGCCAGGGTTGTTTCCACACCAAGACGGTTAGCCGCCGTGATTTCTTTATGGAGAGACGGCCGGCCGCTGATATCAACAATTACCTCCACAACAACTTTATCCATTACCAAGGAAAAAGAGCCGTAGCGTTTAATACCTCCCTTATCTCCCAGGGCTTTTTTAAACGATTTTCCCAAAGCGATCCCTATATCTTCAATAATATGGTGCGCTAAATCACCCTTAGCTTTAAGAGTTAAATCAAACAAACCGTGGAAAGCGAATAAAGTAAGCAAATGGTCAAGGGGATCAAAACCGGTCTTAATATCGGTGTCGCCTTTGCCATCAAGACGAAAACACCCCTCAATATCAACTTCGTTAGTTTTACGTTTTATTTCGTTTTCTCTCATTATTCTCTCCCCTGCCTTTTATTCAACCTCAAACAACAGCTAAACCAGACGCTTTTTTACGCTTTCGATATGTTTATGCATCCCCTCTAAGGAAGCAATAATCTCAAGCGCCGCCAACTCCTCGCCAAGGGCTTTTTTACTATAACTGATTATATGAATTTCTTTCAAGAATTCGTGTATTGAAAGAGCAGAGAAAAACCTCGCGCTTCCCCCCGTAGGCAATATATGGCTGGGGCCAGCGGTATAATCACCCAAGGCCACGGGCGAATTGTCGCCCAAAAATATTGCGCCGCTATTAATAATCTTTTTCGCAATTCGCGACGGCTTTTGTGTAAAAATCTCCAAATGTTCGGGAGCAATTTTATTGGCAATAATAATCGCTTCGTCAAAGTTACTCACTCTTACGATATATCCGG
>JBDRDG010000136.1:0-7399 GCA_043821045.1 Candidatus Omnitrophota bacterium
TTGATTTAGGTTATCACCTGTCCGACCGCGTAGGTCGGACATGGTTTCTTCAGATCTCTTTCTTCTGCCAGACACAACGGCAGAATTACTTCTTAATTCTTCCCACAAACTAACCTGGCGCGAATTATCAATAATAATTCCTCCTGCCAATGTTTTCTTGCCATAACGCAACACAATTACCTTTGAACCAGCGTCTAGCGTGTAGCGTTTAGCAAACACATTATTTGTCCTATAGGCTAGTAATGCAGAGCTTGCGGCATCCTCTTTGACGACTAAAGCGGCGAACTCATCCCACTTATGATCAGCCAACGCCCACATGAATGTTTTGTATTGATAGGGTAACTCGTATTTTTCGCCCATTTTACTTCGCATCTCTTCACCGAGAAATGACAGTATTTGGGTCAACTGTAACGCCGTCTTACAAAGATGTTCCATAGGAGACTCTGGCCTTATCATTCCGTAGATCAGCGCCCGCAACAAAGAAAGCTGATCGTCCGCATCAATGTTTTTTATCCAATAAACCATTTCGATCGTCTTACTACGTACCAAACGATCCAAGATCGCTTGATAATATAGTAAATCCATTGTTTTAAATCCATTTCTAAGATCGCTTTCATATTGATTATCAATCGGATAAAATCTTGGATCGGGAGAATTTTCATCTAATAACCCCTCACCAATAAGCCTCTGCCACACCTGATCAAATGACTCGAGTGGTGAACTTCCTGAACTAGCACATTGCGGATAGCGTTTAGTTAATACTAGATTGGAGATGGCGGATTGCGGGTTGGATTTGATTGTCTCACCAAAAACAACAGGTGTTTTAGTGAAACATATTCCATTTTTATCTGATAATGGAGAGCTTGAACTTATGGCTTTAATATCTAATGTCCCGCCCATTCTCTTAAATTCTAAGCAGGCGGTTGACAACCCTACGCCCCAATTCTCATCGGTTATAGACTTTGTTGAAAGACCAAATATAAATGGCGTTTCTTCCTTGGGGATTAACTCTAAGTCTTCAGTTGTTACTGCAATACCGCGGGTTAAACCCCATAAATCCGTTAGGCACTCTTTAAAAATTAACCCTCTTACCTTATCCCAATCCCCGTAAGATTTGCCTTTTCTTGACAATTCCCTGGCTCGTTGGATCAGTCCCACGGCTCGTTGATCAACCCATAGCTCCTTCATAGATACCAAGTAGAGTGCCTCACTCTTGAGTGAAGCATACTCAAGAACTCCGTCGTTAGTTATGATACAAACTACAGTCTTCCCTTTATTTGAACTGTCTTCTTTACGAAGATTAATTACAGCCTTACGCCGCGCCGAAGCTCCTATCGCATTACCGACCAACTCTCCTAAGGAATTCATAAAGCCGGGCCTTTGGTCAAGATTAACATTCACTGAAAATGCCGCGTTTCTCTGAACGAAAATATCTAACCACGCGGCGGTTAAATTGAGTTTTAACGACCGCGCCATTTCTTCTAAATCCAAACCTATTTCTTTATTACCGGCTTCGGGAAAAGTCAGGGTAACCTTAACATAAGGCTGAATAGACGAGGCGCCGCTGGAACTTTCTTTTTTCACGGTGACAATAAATATCTCTTTCGGTAAGCCGGGATTGGCGGGGTCGCTAACGGCGCAAAGTTTGTGGCCGCTAAAACCGGCGGCATTAAATATCCGGCCTATCTGGCATCTATTAGAACCATATTGTAAAAATGAGGGATCCTTACGATAAAGCTCTAAAACATATTTTCTGTTTTCGTAACCGAACACGGCGCATTTGATACACGCGCCCAGAGGGAGCTCCTCTTTTAGCAGCTCAAGGAATTTTATATAGAGGTCGTCTGAATGATGCCCTTCTGCTATCCGGAAGCTTATTGTAACAACCTTCGTGTCGTAAGCGTCAATCTTAACGTCACCGATTTGCCTTTTGCAATATGTTTCATTGTCCCAAAGATAAATCTTCATTTCAGCCGGCTGAAATTCAAGCAGATAACGATGCTCATAAGCCGATGATAAGATAAATTCCTTTTGACCTAAAGCCTCAAATATCGTTTGCCATTCATCGACGGCGGTTGCTGATGAGCTGGAAATCTGCTTTGTCCTGAAAATTGTTGGAAGGATTGTAGTGATAAGGGAATTCGTAAATGGCCTAAAATATTTAAGGTTATCCGGCGTTAAATGCATTCCTTTGAAATCTAAGCCATTTTGAGTAATCTCATATTTTGCGAAAATCGGTGAACGGTTAAAAACAGTGTTTCCTTCCAGTAATACGCCGCCTTCCTTAAATACCGCTGTTATATACAATAAGTTTTGCCACGCTTCCCGGGGCAAATAGTGCCTGTTTGCATTAAAAATTCTTCCGTAATCAAAAAGTGTGCCTTCAAGAATACCTGGTAAAACTCTAAACCCTGCCTCTATAAAAGTAACTGTCCCTTTTTTATCTGCCAGATTAAATGGTCTGACTATGATTTCTTGTTCACTTGAGATTATAATCCTCTGTGGATTTTCTAAAGAATAAAGGTGTAATATTCCCTCATATAATCTTAGGACTGCCCTCGGTACCGCTTGTGTTTTTCTTACTTTCCCTAAAAAATGGCCACCCAAGGTTTGCCTGCCTTTCTCCATTATCCTGCATTCTCCATCCGCGTTATAAAATGCCCAATAGTTTCCTGATCTTAAGGCCACTTCCGGGATAAAAATATCTACGCCATAGACTGAAAGGTTAGGGAAATTCCTCGCAAAATCCAAGCTAGTCTGAGGAGAAGGGATACCATCTTCGTTAAGCATCATACCTATGCCTAAATCAACAAAATTTCCCCTGGCGTGAGGGTATTCTCTAGAAAACCATTCATCAAACCCTTTCAATCGCCCTTTAAAAGTATGCATAGAATGCCATTTATTACTGTCCTCATTTAAAAGGAAACTTTCTTGGTTGATTCCAGAAGAACCGCGATCTCCGTTTCGTTTCATATTCTTATCGGCCAGTTCGGCAAAAAATTTCAGGGCCCGTTTATACAAAATGTCGGCCATCTTATCCCTAAACCAAGCCTCCTTAGCCCGGTCTAATCCCATCACAACTCCACCATAAAACCCGTGTTTTTTGGCATACTTTTCCCAAGCTTCCTGTATTTTTTCATAATCCCGCCGGGTGATTCTTATTGTTTTCAATAAGGGTTTATTTTCAGAATCAGGCCAAAACTGAACGTCTCGCCAAGGAAGACTATCAGGGAATCTCCATTTTATTATCTCAACACCAACCTTAACAAATAAAATAACCGGAAGATGTTTTAACTCATCCATGGAAACTTCAGCGGCATTATTAATTCTTTTGCATCCGCAGCCACAGATCTCTCTCATTTCTTCTTTAATCACAGATAGAAAAATATCCGGTTCAACCTTTCTAACCTCATCACTTATAATTACTACATTGCCATGCCACTTATCTTGTTTCTTTACAGACTCATAATCAGACGCCGGCAATCCGTGCATACCTAAAGACGGCATGTTTTCCATAATCTCTTTCGCCCGCGCGGGATCTTTCCATGGATTCTTGGCCCTTGCTGATGAACTAACCATTATAGTGTTTAGCGGATAGCGGCTAAAAAATACCGTTGTGTGTCGTGTATCCTTCTCTAGTCGTGGGTCGTGGGTCGTGGGTCGTGGGTCGAAATTTCTAATACTCAATACTACACACTCACGACTCAAGACTGGATTATACGCGATACGCCAGACGCTATCCGCTAATTGGGACGCGTCCCGAATTATCACCCCGAGAGATGAAGACGCCGGCGAGAATAAAAGAGCCCCGTCATCAAGGATAAACACATCTCGCATAACTTCCCGAACCGGGCTATTTTTTCTTACATATATATAAGCCTTGCCGGCCGCTACGTAGTCGGAGTAATCTATAACAATATCCGCGTACGACTCCATAACCTGCGGTCCAATAGCTAAAGGGCTTTCTTCCAGTTCGGAAAGGGCAAAAACTCTCAGGTTTTCCTCGGGCGGGTAACCTCTTAGTTTTATATCGCGCGCTTCTTTCTTAAATAACCGCGAGCCGGCGATATCGATAATAAGAACTCGCAAATCAGCGGCCTCTCTAATCTCGGGGAAAAACCAGGCATAAGCCCCTTCAAGGACAAGGTTGTCATAATCGCCTTTCTTTATTACCTCCGGGCCGTAAGTTATCTCTTGCGTCTTCTTATTAATTCTACGCAACCAAACGTCCTCGCCCCTTAACAAAGTAAACATCTGATGGACGATGGTCTGGCGGTCAAGCTCATCAGCGCCTTTTAACCCTTTAGATCTTCGCACATCTTGTCGATGTTTATAATTATCCGTTTCCACATGAAGAGTTCTTCCGCGACGCTCTATTTGCTTTGCCAGTTCTGTCTTACCGGCGCCGGTCTGGGCTAATATAGTCATAAGTTTTATCGCTCCCTTACCTCTTAAGCGTTCCAATACCTGAAAAAGGAGATTATAAAGGATAAACATGTATTGGCCATGTTCTTCGAACAGTTGGTGGACTTCGGAGTTAAACTGCATGTCATATAAGCTTCTGTATCCCCAGCGACTATCATGACCGCGGGTTATCGTAAGCCAGTAAGAATAATCTGCCTTCTTCCACGGCACTATATAAACAGGTATCCGGATGCAATTACTGCCTCTTTTTATGTCAGGTATTACGGGAAAATGCGAATCAGCTTCTTTACGGGATATTTCATCGCGGCCGATGGCATTTTCAATCTCCATTGTCATATAATAAAATATATCTTCATAAGCGGCGCCGGTACCAGGTAATAAAAGAACGTGAAACTGCTCTTTTAACCTGTTTATCGCAGAGATGTTGCTCGCCAAGCTTGAACTGGATAAAGCTGAAATCCCTGACACGACGCGGCTAAAAACGATATGTTCGCCATTTAAGACAGATTGGGTAAATTCCGGGTAAGGCTGGAACGCGTCCTGGCCCATGACGTAAGATATAATCCTATTATCGCGAGGCAAATTATCCCAGCCCATGACGGCGCAGCCTCTAAGAATTTTATCATTAGCGTAAGAGACAACGCCAAACCCGTCTTTTGTCACAAACAACAGCACAAGCGGATCTCTCTTAATAAAGATAAGCCGCGTGTTAGAAAACTTCTTATCGTGAAGATACGAATGCGCGATATTCTTCATGTGTGGCTGAACACTGCCCTTATAAACAAAGACTAACGTTACTTTACCAAAGACTCTTACACGTAATTTAGCGAGTTCACTATCAATATTACCTTTCTGGGCGAGAATATATCCGATGAAAGCGTTTCTGGCATATGTACGGCCAAGATAAATAAAATCAAAGAATAAACGGTTTGTCACATCTTCGTATATAGGGTGCAATATAAAGGCCAAAGGATCTAACGGATACGGTCTAAAATTAATGCCGGCAATACCAACACAGCCGCGTAACCCTCTTGTGGCTTTTATCGTGTTAGACCCAAAAGGATAAACCTTATTATCCCTATAGGCGCAACCAAAATCTATCTCCCAACCATCGCGGTCAGCGGCAAACAACAGGTCTTCCTGCACGCCGACTCGGAAACTTAACCGCGCGCACTCCTTAAGCCGCTGATCTACTTGAAGCGAAGAGGAAACTTCAAAATTTGCCTTCATCTGTTCTAATATTTTAACGAAAGGATATCTGGCAGAGTGTATAGCCGATGACCCGTCGCCCAAAAGAGATATAAATTTTAGTTTAAAACCTAACTTTTCTATACCCCTTAGGTATTGGTCCAAATCTTTATCCATAACGCGCATTAGCAGATCAACTAACGCGCCGGGAAGTTTCGGGCCAAGCAAATTAATCCCTTCTTTGTTCAAGGAAAGATATTCTTGTAAAATACTTTGCATTATCTCAGTGCCGCTATATTTGACAAGACAACTTTCCTTAACAGTTACAACCCTGTGCTTAACTAAAGTTTTAGACAGGCTATATACATAGGCTATATGTATCAGGTCACTTATTGAAGGTAAAACATTAAAACGCGAGGCATCCGGCTCTTCGCGCGACGACTCCTCCTGCAACGGGTGAATATGCCCGCTCTCTTCAAAGATAGCCAACCCTTTTAAGAATATATCTTCACCTGAACCAGAAAACATCTTTAAATCTATCCATAACGGAACGATTCTTTCCCCTTTTAAACTGCTCGTTACTATCTGATTTTCAAGACCATCGTTCATAGTCCTACCTTTACGAAAATACCAGATGTTACTATTACGCATCTTCCCAAAAACAATCTCGGCTTCATCGGCTGTTAAAGCTAATTGGCGGTAAAACTCATGAGAACTGGAAAGATTATCGGGTATATCTTCAACGCGCAGCTGTTCATATACCTTTAAATCTGCTAATAATCCCAATAAATGACTAAACTCCTTAAATTTGAAAAACACAGTGCGCGGGATATAGGTTACGACTTTCTCAAGCTGGTATCTAATGATATCTACCGGGTCACTGGAAAACATATCTAACCCCATCTTAGGGACTTTGCTAAGGAAAGGGCTCAAAACCACAATTCTTGTCTGTTCACCAGCACGCGCACCTTGATCCCTGTGCGCCCTTGCAGAAGCCAATATACTTTCCCTATCGCCTAGGACCAACCTTACTCCATTTAAACAACGCATCTTTCGTTCAAACTCTTCCCTTGCTAAAATAAACTTATCTTCCGGTACCATAACTCCCAGTATCCTATCTTGGTTATATTTTAATAAAACTACCAACTCATCAATTTGCTGTTTAAACCCCGTCCTTACGGAAAAGATATCGTGCTTGTTATTTTCTCGTCTTGCCTTTCGGGAAGAACTGCTCGCTGCCAGAGCCGGCTTTGGGCCATCCAATATAATCTCAGCCATAAGGTCTTTTATCCGCGCTTTGGGATTTACATAAACGCCAATCCCATCCACATAGAACTTATTACAGACAAAAACCGGCACCGCGAGACCGGCTATGGCGGAAACGACAACTTCTTCCGCGAAGAGATCAAAAAGAACACCCTCTATTGCGCCGGCGTTTTGAACGACCAACCCGTCTTGATCTAAAGCGCCTAAAGCGGTGAGATATTTTGCCGGAAAAGTTGGTATGGTCAACATAAACGCGCGCGTAATTCTTGTCCACTTATCGTCGGTAAATTTACGCGCGTCCCCGCCGACAAACGAAAACATCTGTTTACCTGCCCGCGCGTAACGGGCGAGGCTATCCCCCCACATTTTATCGCGAAGGCTATCGGGAACGACCAGCATACTGTTAAGCTGCCCGCGCTTAATCAACACTGCCTGTAAATCACCGAGCGTTCGAACATTCTTAAAATCAATAAATAACGTCACGCCTCGCTCTTTCATCTCTTCTTTTAACCTGTCATGG
>JBDRDG010000137.1:0-10004 GCA_043821045.1 Candidatus Omnitrophota bacterium
TATCACCTAGTTCCCTTTGAGCGTAATCGGTTATACCGATAACAACAATGTCAGCCTCTATCTTAACCCACTCATGTGTTTTGGTGAATTTAAGTTCTTCCATCCCTCCTCCTTCTTTTTCGACTCCTAAAACTATTATTAACGCACAGCGGATACAAATTAAAAATATCCAATGAAAAATTAAAAATGAGAATTTTTGGAACCATCATTTTTCATTTTACATTTTGCATTTTGCATTGTTTTTACTATACGCTAGTTATTGCGCCTATTTGTTTGCCCTTATTTTAACGAAAGGAAATCTTGCTACATAACAGCGATAAAACTTATTTCGTACCGCAAGATGTAAAACGGTATCAATCTTACTATATTCGGCCGCGACATAGGCCATGCCGATAAATTTATTCATGTTCGGTGAATAGGCAGCGCTGGTTACCTCTCCTACAGGCGTGCCAGAATTATAGAGCAAGTACCCTTTACGCGGCATTGCCCGATCGTCCATAATAAAGCCTATGCGCATCCGCTTAGGCCTTTCTTCTTTTGCCTCTGCGACTGCCTTGCGGCCGATAAAATCCACCCCCTTATCTTTTACTACCCACCCCAAGGACGCTTCCCAGGGATTAGTATCTTCATCAATATCATTTCCATAAAGGGGATAACCAGCCTCAATACGTAAAATATCGCGGGAAGACAATCCGGCGGGAACGAGAGAATAATCAACTCCTTTTTTAACGAGCTTATCCCAAAGAAAAGGGGCAAAATCAGCCTCACAGTAAATTTCGTATCCTTTCTCTCCCGTATATCCGCTGCGCGATATGAAACAGCGGCTACCCTCAAAACTCACATTGACAAAATTCATATAAGGTAAACTTCTTAACGAGACTCCGGACACTTCTTCTAAAAGCTCTTGCGAACGGGGCCCCTGAAGCGAGAGAAGAGCCGTATGGTCACTCTCATCGCGTATGACAACGCCGCGCGTTTTGTTCTTTTCAAGCCAGGCAATTACTTTTTCCTTATTACAAGCATTAACTACCGATAAAAACGAACCGTTAACTCTATAAAGGATAAAATCATCGAGAATTGTCCCGCGCGGGCTTATGAAAAGATTATACTGCAGCTGTAACGAATTTATCAATGATATGTCGTTAGATGTCAATCGCTGGAGGAAATCCGCCGCCTTACCGCCGCTGACCGATATTTGCCCCATGTGCGAAGCGTCAAATAAAACAGACCCGGCACGGGCAGCTTTTGCCTCGTAGAGGCCACCCATGTATTCAAGCGGCAACAACCATCCGGAAAAATTTATCATTTTAGCTCCGCCGGCTACATGCTGATCAAAAAGAGGAGTTTTCCTACCTTGAAGATAATCCATTAATTCTTATTAGATTGAAAAAAATATTTCCCCCAAGAAGAATCTTTGTGATAAAGATAAAGAAATAGCTTTTTATTCTATCACTGTTTTTATATTTTTCTATCACTTTTTCGCGACTAACCCCTCCTCTCTAATGAAGCTCTGCGGCCGCATGGTTCGACTCCGCTCACCATCTTTCGAAAAGTTTAAACTCCTTACAGACGCGGGCTTGAACATATTAAATAACCAAACCATCCTAAGCATGTCGAAGGACAGCCGCAGCATCTTTTCTTACGGGCTTTGGCAGAGCAGCTTGTCCCGACCGCGATACTTCGTATTGCGTCCCCGCTCGATCCCCATCCTGTTACAGGTGGGGTATTGCGCGTCGGGATAAATACTTTTCGCAAGATAGTCTCAACAATCAAACATTATCGCCAAACAGTTATAACACCCCTAAAAAAGGCATGAGCTTTTCAAAAAACACACCGGCTTTACTGCGAATAATAAAATCAGATATCTCATCGATCTCGTTGGCTTCGGGGTTTATGTTTATGATTTTCAAGCCTTTCTTCTTAGCGTAATAAGGAAAGGAAACTGCCGGATAAACTGTGGCGGTAGTACCGACACATAACATATTTTTACCGTTTTTTATGTACTGATAAGCCTTTAGCATCTCCTCTTCGGGAAGGCTTTGGCCAAAGAGAACCACACCGTTTTCCAGGCGTTTTCTACAATAATCGCACTTACTGATAAAATCAATAATCGTTTTAACAATCGCCCGTTTTTCAAACTGTTTTTTAAGGAGATTGGCAAAATCAACCACCTCATGCTTCGTCTTCTTTATTTTCCTCTTACAGCTTCGGCAAACAAATTGATAAGCATTCCCGTGCAATTCGGCGACTAGATGGCTGCCGGCCTGGATATGGAAGTCGTCGATATTCTGGGTTATTATTCCTTCAAGCATACCTCTGGCCTCTAGCTGGGCTAAGGCAAAATGGGCGTAGTTGGGCTCGCTATTAGTTAACAACGTGTAAAAATCAATAATGAAATTGCGAATTTTCCTTGGCGCATTGAAAAGAAGAAACTTTACGCCTTGGATTGTCGCATATAAATTAGGGTCGTACTCTTCCCATAAACCGCCTTTACCGCGAAAGGTAGGTATACCGCTTTCGCTGGAGATACCGGCGCCAGAGAATACAACTAACCTTCCTTGTTTTATAAGAGAAATTATTTTATTCATACCTTTACGATAAAAGAAAACATCCTCTTTTTTGTTTGATCCCGCCGATAAGAGAAAAAACCTCTTTTTGAACACAAACTGCAAATTGCCAAATCACAGAAGTTCTCTTTCTTTAATCCTTGCTGAACAAAGAAGGATTGACAAAATTTAATCGGGTCAAAATAAAACGACTCTCTTTTTTCTAGCGACTGCCTCAAATTTTTATAATTTAAAAAATCTCTCCCTACGCGGTAACAGCATTTCCGCAAGCCTACGCCGGCAAGGGCTGAAAACGCCGACAGGTCAAAGGGGATATTCCGCAGGATCTCTTGTTTTGCTGAACGCCAACCCATATGGACAACACCGACAACACCATCGTTTTCCCTGGAGAAATAAAGCGGTAAACAATCAGCCGTTTGAACGACTAAAACCAGACCGCGTTCTCCGGTAAAAATACCGTCGCCCTTGTAAACACCTTTTTTACCGATAAGATTTACTCTCGCCGAATGACTCTGTTTAAGATAACTAATCCTTAAACTTTTACCGGCAAAATCAAGGAAAAGGGGTAAATCCTCGGGAATTATTCCCGGGAAGGAAGGGTCGGTAAACCCGGCGATTACATTTGCCGAAAAAAAGTTTTCGATTAAATAAAGATACTTTTTCTTTACTAAGGCTATGTTAGACAAATTTATATTATTTCAATAATTTTATCGCGGTGTTTATCCCCTCGAACAATTTTAACATTGTACTTTTTTGTTTGATAATAACGGGAAAGCATTTCAATAACTTTTTTATTCGCTTTACCATCTATGGGAGATGCCGTGACGTACAACCTTAGTGAATGATCGAGTTGTTCAATTTTATCCTTTTTGGCATTAGGAATAACTTTTACTTTAACTATCACCGATTTAATATCTTGCTAAAATCAAGTAATTATTTTTGCGGCTAACTCTTCCTTGTTTACTGATCATCCTCGCCGGACAAATCATTTTGATCATTCAGCGGTAAATCCTCAATACTGCCCGGTTCGCCGGAGGAAGGAAACTCCTGAACACCTTTTAGTTTTCGTTGAATATTACGTGTTTTGCTCGAAGCTTCTTCGATTGTGTCACCGGCTTCTTTAATCTTCTTTTTGGTTTTCTCTAATATCACGCCAAACCTTGCGAACTCATTCTTCACCGTTCCCAAAATATGCCAGATCTCACTGGAACGTTTCTGGATAGCTAAAGTTTTGAACCCCATCTGCAGACTATTTAAAAATGCCGCCAGATTATTGGGACCGGAAATAACTATACGGAACTCTCGTTGCAATTGTTGAATAAGCACCGAGTTGCGCGAAACTTCGGCATAAAGGCCTTCGGTAGGCAAATACATTATAGCAAAATCCGTGGTGTTCGGCGGATCAAGGTATTTATCTGTAATCTCTTTGGCTCTAAGGCGGATCTGGCGTTCCATTTGTTTCTCCATCTTGTCGGCTAATTCAGAATTCAATGCCTCGCGGGCATCAATAAGGCGTTGGTAATCCTCCTGAGGAAACTTCGCGTCTATCGGTAACCAAACCGGCGCGTTCAAATCACCGCTCGGCCCCGGTAATTTGATGGCAAATTCTACCCTTGTATTACTACCTTTATTAGTCGTAACGTTGGCGGCGTATTGATCGGGAGTTAATATCTGCTCAAGCAGCATCCCCAGCTGTATCTCCCCCCAGGTACCCCTGTCTTTCACGTTGGTAAGCACCTTTTTTAAATCTCCCACGCTCAAAGCCAAAGCCTGCATCTGCCCCAGCCCCCGATAAACAGATTCAAGCTGATCACTGACAACTTTAAATGACTCTCCCAGGCGCTTTTCCAATGTTGTTTGAAGTTTCTCATCAACTACCCCGCGCATCTCTTCCAGACGCAGTGAATTTTCTTTCTGGAGAAACTCCAAGCGTTTCTCGATGGTACCGCGCATATCATTCAGTTTTTGTTCATTCATTTGAGTTAGAATCAACAACTGGTTTGTAAACGTATCAAGAAGATTCTTCTGTGATTTCTCCGTCTCACTTATACGGCTAAAAAGCGCTTGCTCGAATGATTTAAGGATATTTCCGATCTCTTCTCTTAATTCGCGGTTACTAACGATCAACTCATCGCGATTGCGAGAAATTTCCTCTTTAACTGTTGATTCTACCCTTCCCTGCATCTTTTCTATTGTCTGAAATTGCTGATCGAAATTCGCGTTTTTTTTATAAAAAAGCAGGATAATAATGATAATTATAGCGAGGATAAGAATTGATATAAGAAAAGTTGTATTAATCATGCCTTTTATTATTGGCCACTATCTTCGTTCAATCACACCGCTCTACTTCTTTAAAAGCGACTTTATATATTTGACGATTTTATCGGCCTCAACCATCCGGCCACGGCCAGACTCCCCGCAAGCAAGCTCACCGACTTGCGGATATAAAAAATGGTAATTACTCTGTTTTTTTAATTTATTAAGATTTTCTTGTATGATCGGGTTTTCCCACATCCTCTCATTCATTGACGGAACAAATATAACTTTTGTTTTTTTGGACAAAGCACAAATAATTGTTGTAAGCAAATTGTCGCATATACCACAGGCGATTTTCGAAAGAGTATTAGCCGAGAGAGGGGCGACGAGAGATAAATCCACCCATTCACTCAAGGCTATGTGTTCTATGCCGATAGCCTGCGCATGAAACATATCGATATAAACAGGGTTGTTACTCACAGTCTTAAACACAAGCGGCGTCACGAACTTAGTGGCTGCCTCGGTCATAACGACTTTTACCGCGCAATTATATTTTATTAACTGTCTGATCGCTTCGACAGTTTTGTAGGAAGCGATTCCGCCGCAGATTCCGATTAAAATATTTCTTTTCATAGAAAAATCCCCCTATCTATTGCTTAATTAGAAATGATTATTTATTGTCAGGCTATACTTATTCTAAACCAGCAAAAATAATTGTAAAGGCTAAAAGTTCATAATACTGTAAACGCTTACAGAAAAAACCCTTTATCTTTTGCAAAAAAGAGTAAGAAAATGTTATATTTGAATGAAGGCTCGCTTTGAGCCTAAGCCACGGGCCCTCCTCTCTCCGGAGAGGAGGGATTTCTTTTCTCCTCCCGGTGCAAAATTTAATGGAAATTATCAATGAAAAACTAATAATTCCAAAAGATGAACAATCTATGATCTTTCAATTATACTTTCTAAATTATTTTGTTGCACTATGTTTTATGAGTCATGGTCTATTTTTCCTGTGCAAGGCTGCCTGACGGACAAGGTAATTCGCAAGCGCTATTTTAGAATTAACCTCTTTGATATCGTTTGTCCTACCGATGATAAAAGCTTTATACTTTGACCCCAAATCTCCCAAGGCATTCGCCACGACAAAATCAAAACGGTTAGTTTTAAGACTGCTCCGCGCCTTTTGCATTAAATTTTCCCGTGAAACCTCCAATTTAAACTGCACCAAACACGCCCCTTTAGCCAGACGGCGTATTATCCCAGTTAATTTCGCCAGAGGTCCAAGCCTTATAATTATCTCTTTTTTTCGCGATGCGATCTTTCCTTCACGAGGCCTTTTAACTTTATAATCGCTCACTGCTGCGCTGTGAATAATAAGGTCGTATCTGTTACGGTTCAAGGTATCTTCTAACGCTTTCTTTAATTCGTGATAATATTTAAATGACACGACAGTGACTTTCTTAATGGCCGATCCCAGACAGTGGCGATTACACAACAATGTTACTTCACATCCTTTGGCGGCAAAATACTCTGCCAGAAAAAAAGCGGTTTTTCCGGTAAAAATACTGGTCAATATCCGGACATCATCAACTTTAACCCAGGTAGCGCCGCCGGTAATTAAAATTTTCATCGTTATAAGAGATAATCTTCCTTAACCTTATTCAAAGCCCTAAAAATATTTGTCTTAACACTGCTGCCACTTCCCCCGGCTAATTGTATCAGCGAAACCAGGGACCCTATTCAACAACAAGATGAATACCTTCCGATTCACGGCAGTCAAAAACGCGCCTCTTGTCGGCATCAATAAATTTTGCCGAGACAGAGCAGGCAAACAGATCAAACGAAATGGGAATTCTCTCCCGCCGCATGAGGAAAAGTTCCATAAGGTCGATACTATCCATCCCGCCCGATAAAACGACAAGTATCTTATCGCCGGCGGCCAACACATTATACTCAAAAATGGCTTTGCCTATCTTTTTATAGACATATTTTACAATGCCTCGAGGTTAGTTTTGTGTGGCACCTAGCATATCAAAACGCTAAACAAAAGACACGATCATCTTTCCCGCTTTCACAAGAGCGTTGGAAATAAGGCGCTATTAAAAGGCCGCTTTATCGCTGCTTTCTTACGATTATCTTATCAGCCAGTTTGGTTTTAAAATAATCGCCTGCGCTCGCCTTCTTAAGAGAAATTTCTAAAAAAGAAAAACTCCCCTCGATAAAGAAAGGTTCATTGCCTCTTGCCTCTTCATAAAAACTGTATATCCTCTTTATTTTCATGTCGCCAAGGGAAGCAATGAATTTCTTGCCTTTAACAAACTCGAATAAAGACTCGCTTTTAATATTAGTCACAAGATTCCCGAACTTATCGATATAAATAACCTCGCCGCGTAAGGTATTAGAACTCTTAATTGGACGGGGAATATCTAACGGCTGCATCTTTTCCAGCGAAGCGCCTAAATTAGTTATCCTGATATTCTTGGAAAGATAGGCGGCAACGGGAGCAAAAATATCCCTGCCGTGGAATGTATTTGAAATCTCCCTCAAGAAATATCTCTTGTTATCGAGAGAAACTATCCTTTCGATACCGTCCTTATAAGCGACGGGAGCCAAAATACCGTTATCCGGTCCTACAAAGTAATAATTCTTTGTTTTTACCGCGATTGCTACTCTTTTTGAACCGACGCCGGGATCAACTACGGCGAGGAATATTGTACCGGCGGGAAAATAGCTATAACTATTTAATAGGACAAAAGCGGCTGTCCTCAGGCAACAAGATGGAATCTGGTGGGTAATATCGACGCAGTGCGCCTTGGGATTAATCCTGGCGATTACTCCTTTTATCACTCCGGCATAACTGTCCTGCAGGCCAAAATCGGTTAATAGTCCTACGATTATCATAACAATTCGCTCTTGCCGGTCTTTTGATATTTCTCGGTAGCCTTTATGATCGTATTCATCATATCGATTACCATGTCAGGATGCTTACCCACGGCTGTCTCCGCCGAAAGAAGAAGACAATCAGCTTTATCGAGAATAGCGTTAGCGACATCGGTAACCTCGGCGCGTGTAGGTATTATTTCTTGCACCATGCTCTCAAGCATCTGAGTCGCGACAACCGCCGGCTTCTTTAGTCTAAGACACTTTTTAATAATCTCTTTCTGTAAAATCGGGACATGATGAATCGGCACGCATATACCCAAATCCCCCCGCGCGACGATTATACCGTCGGACTCTTCTATAATTCTGTCGATATTAGCGAGGGATTCTCTGCTTTCGATTTTAGCAAATATTTTGCAACCGGGTAGCTGCGGTTTTAATACTCTTCTAAGAGCGGTAATATCCCCTGCCCGCCGGACAAACGACTGGGCGACATAATCAACTTTATGTTCTACGGCGAATTCTAAATCATGTTTGTCTTTAGAAGTTATCGGATTGAAGTTTAAATCTATACCGGGAATATTTATGCCTTTGCGTTCTTTCAGGACCCCGCCGATTACGACTTCTGTCTTAAGACGCTTTTTATCTTTGCCTTTTATTTTAAGAATAATTTTCCCGTCATCGATATAAACTAAAATGCCTTTTTTGAATTTAGCGAAACTGCCGTGGTAATCAAAAGGGATTAAGCGGCTATCACCGACGACTTCCTCCTGCGTCAAATATACGGTTTTACGCCGCTCAAGATTAAACGCCCCTTTCAATTTGCCGATCCTGATTCTAAACCCCTCTAAATCCTGCATCAGCTTTATGGAACGGCGCAACTTTCCATTAAGCCTTCTCACCAAAGATACCCGCTCGCGATGCTCGGCCCAACTGCCATGGGAAAAATTAAGGCGCACGATATCAAGGCCGTTAATAAACATTTTACGCAAAACGGTTTCATTACTGCTTGCCGGACCCAATGTCGCAATTATTTTTGTCCTTGCGGTCATAATATTTTATCTCCTTTCTTTCGCCAGCGGAATACTTTATCTTTGGGTTTTACCGTAAAAGGTATTTTTACGCCAACGCAACTGCCACGATCGGCCTTCTCGACAAACCTATGATTTTGCTGTAGCTGCTCGGCCTTGACAACACTGGCCGGAGTCTTCTTGCCGATGAATAAAATATCTTCTCCCTTTTTAAGCGAACCGTTCTGCAGTAAAATCTCGGCGACTTCAATTCGCTTATATACTTTCCTAACTTCGCCAAGAAAAATCTTTTTATGTGTCTGCTCTATACCCTTACTCTGCCAATCGCGCGATGGACCTAAATAGAATCCATTACAAAATCCGCGATTATAAACGGCGGTTAACTCTTCCTTGAAAGATTTTTTCTCGTTTTGAGAAAGAGTATTACTAAAATAGCTGTCAATCGCTCTTCGGTAAACCGACGTTACCACTTTGCTATATTCCGGTGAACGCATGCGCCCTTCTATTTTGAAAGCACGAATACCGGCTTCGATTAGCGTATCAATAAAATCGATAGTGCACAAATCCTTAGAACTCAAGAGATAATCTCTTCCTATAATATACTCGCTATCATCCTGGCTGTCCTTAATTTGAAACTCTCTCCGACATGGCTGAAGGCAGTAACCGCGGTTAGCCGACTTGCCGTAGGTATGCTGCGATAAGAAACACCTCCCTGAAATGCTAATACACATTGCCCCATGAATAAAAACCTCGACTTCACAGTCCAAATTTATACCTTTAATATGGCCGATAATCTCTTTTATATCTTCCAAAGTACATTCGCGGGCAAGAATAATCCTTTTCACTCCTCTCGCGGCGAAAAAGGCCGCGGCCTCTGAATTAGAAATGCTCGCCTGGGTCGAAAGATGAACCGGCAGGCCTGCCTTCTCGGCTAATGAAAAAACCGCCATATCCCAAAGTATTACGCCATCGACCCTGGCCGATTTTGCTTCTTTCAAAATCCTATTTATTCTAGTCAGATCGCTATTCATCACAATACTGTTAAGTGCGAGATAACCTTTCTTATCCCGCTCGTGCAAAAAAGAGATTATTTTTTTTATCTCCAATACATCGAAATTATCAGCCAGGCGGCGTAAATTTATATCTTTTACGCCAAAATATACGCTATCAGCGCCGCTTTGCACAGCGGCTATAAGGGAAGACCAGTCACCGGCCGGCGAGACTAATTCTATTCTCCTCTTCATTGCCAAGTTTTTTTAATCAAATTTATTGA
>JBDRDG010000138.1:0-2536 GCA_043821045.1 Candidatus Omnitrophota bacterium
CTCGACGTAAGATAAACTGATTTTTAAGATTTGCTCTAATCTCATCAAGAAACTGACGTAAAATTAAGGCAAACGCTTGCGTATAGGTACCTTTATATTTAGAGACAGCCGAACTTCCGGCATCTCTACTTGCTACTGGACTAGCCGTATCTTTAAGATATATGTGAATAATACCGTCTTGGCCAAGTTCAGCGCGGAGACCTTTTTGTTTAATTTTATTTGTTAAGCGCGTCAACAAATATTTAACGCCTTCGGCACTTAACAGGCTGCCATATGAAATATACTGATATATCTTATCTTCGTGTTTACGGATATAAGTTGGAAATTCAATCAACACCGAAACAATACTATGAGTTTGTTCACAGGCGGTTCTAATTGTTGCCGGTAAAAACTTGCTCATAACAATACTGCTGATCTCACGCTGCATCGCGAATATATCTGCTTCCCCGGTAAAAATACGCGCGATATCTATAACCACTTCTTGCGGCACAAGGACCCCGCCTTCCTTACGTAATAAGCTCGCCATGTACCTACGCCCTTGCCGTGAACTGTTAGCTTCTATTAACACCCCGCCTTCGGACAAAGCGGTTCGAGCGGCCTCGCATGCGCCAGACGTCAAAGCGAAATCCCAGTCATGCCGTAAGGTGTTCGCCGTAAATATTACATCTATCTCCTTCAATCGCTTAAGCGTCTGGAATGTTCCCTGACAGACAAAACTGCCCTGTATCTGGCCTAGCTGTCTATAATAATCAACCTCTCTAACTGTGATGTAAAAATCTCTATAACTTAACAACCCTCGCCTATACTTTTCTGGCTTGTTTTTTTCTAAGCAATGAATAACTTTTTTGTGTATATCGCTCTTTTTATCAGGAGAAATTTCAACATATGCCAATTCCCTATTTACAGCAAAAAGCGGGTAAAGATTCTCGTCGCAATAAACAATGTCAAAATGCTCGTATGAATCGAGTTGCACTTCAAAGCGTATCTTCTTAACCGGTAAAATATCTAGGCCCAAACACCTCGCCTCTGGCCTGATCTCTTTTAAATCCCTTACCAACCCGAGATGTTCGTAAGGATTTATAGAAACTCCCACTTCAACAAAGCTTCGTAACTTATCCTGTCTTTTCAACACCTCCATCAACCACCTGTCTTTAACTGTGCCGTACCGATCACGCCGCGTCATCATTACGACCTTGTTAGGGTCACCAACTTCAGTTGAACCACATAAAAACCGGATAGCGTCTTGAGAATGTAAACTTATTCTTTCACTAGGGTGATTTTCCCACCACTCTAACTCATCAACTGCCGCGGCAAAATCATCAACAGTAAACTTACTTCCTCGCTTTGACCTTATCTTTCTTAAACAAGAAAGGACATCTTCGCAAGATAAGCAAGACGCGTGTCTTAACCCTTTTAGGATAGAAACGCAATTCGCAAGGGGACTCACTTTATTTACCACAGACGAACTCACCATAGGAAAAGCTGATTCTTTAGCTAAACCAGACCTGCCCCTAAAATATTTAAGTTGCGGCACGGCAGCGCCGGAAATAACTACCGACGCTATAACCCACAACGGCCAGTCTGACGCTACTGTCCCATCCCCAAGAATCGCGCCAGGGCCGAAAATGCCTTTTAAGACTCCCACCCAGAGAAAGGTAAAAGCGGCGAAACTGCGGCGTATACATTCAAGGACAGACTGCTGTAACTCTGTGCTCTGTAACTTATAATACATATGAAAAAATTTCACCGTAACAAAGCCGGACAAAACAGCAACTAATAGAGCTGCCGAAACATTTTTGTGGAAAACAACCGGCCCCTTGCCCAGCGAGTGAATAGCCAGAGTCACTGACGCGGCGGCTATGACACTGGATAAGTTCTGCATGCGCACCATCATTAAGGAAAGATGCCCTTTATTAGGCGTATCGCCTGATAGAGCGCTTTTATTTTTACCTTGCATGACCATCTTAGAAAATATTCCTCCGGCAGCTTGAGAAAAGGTAAAAATACAAACAGCGACTAATCCTTTAATCATTCCTATATCTAACAATCCCCTGCATATATTAATAAAGAACTCTAAAGCGCACCCTATCCGCGGACACTCCTGGTAAGAACATAACAGTATCGAGTAACTAATAACGATAAACATACTGCTCATTTTGTAAAAGTCTTTTAAGGGATTGGTTTCCCTCAAGAAAATCCAGCTAAGAAACAAGCTGAACAGTATAGTCACGTTCCCTAACACCGGAACAGTTGTCGCGCCTAAGAATTTCTGCGCGTAAAATAAACTGAACGAACGTATTACGCCGACAAATAAAACATTGCCGATAGTTAACCACTTATCGCGTAAGGATACGCGGTTAAACACCACAAGCTCCTGTTTAAAAGGATTAAACCGGCTCCTGTTTGAACTCTCCTCTTCTAAATCATTAATCGCCGGAGAGAAGAGATAGGCGAAAAAGAACGACACCGCTATTGCTAAAGGAAAAGAAAAATAAGTAAGCATCGTTTTAATGCAAACAGGATTTATACCTAAGAT
>JBDRDG010000139.1:0-4092 GCA_043821045.1 Candidatus Omnitrophota bacterium
CGTTTGCGTCCTTTTTATTTTCTCGATTAATACTGCCGCAATTTCTTTCATGTTATTATTTAATTAAGTAACAGGAAAAGCCCTTTCGCCGAAGTCATTCGATAAACTCATGATGATTCGAATGATCCTCAGTATTCTCGAAAGACTCAGAATATAACAGACTGCTCCCGAATTTCATAAGGAATTCGGGAAAGTCGCAATCACATATTCCAGCTTCCCTTTTCTTTAGCCGTTATCTTCGGCCCGCAGCACTTCTTTTTCAAGCTTATTTTCTTATCCCCCTTACAGATAACACATACTAGTGATTTCCTCTTCTTAGTTTTTCTTTCCACTATACTTGCCTCCTTTTAACAACCCGGCATGGTATGACCTAGGACCTTGCCCCCAATTCTTTATCCAACATAAGCATGGCGGCGGAATCTTCTTTTATATATTTTAGCTTACCGAGGATATCGCTGGGATTTTTCTCCTCCTCAACCTGTTCATTAATAAACCACTGTAAGAAAACTTTTGCCGGTTTATCATCGACCTTCTCGGCCAGATCATAAAGGTTATTAATACTGGCGGTTACTTTCTGTTCATGATCCAAAGTCTTTTTAAACACGTCCTCAACCGACTTAAAAGCAGCTGGCGGTTTATCAATCGCTTCTAAAACCACTCTACTGCCGCGGTCATTTAAGAACTCAAAAAACTTCATGGCATGAGACACTTCCTCTTTCGCCTGCGCCTTCATCCAATGGCTGCAGCCGGCAAGATTTTCCGCATCAAAATACGCCGCCATCGAAAGATAAAGATACCCCGAATAAAGCTCCTTGATTATCTGCTGATTAATTTCTTTCTCTAACTTTTTGTCCATGGATTACTCCTTTAGTTAAGTTAAAAAGCTTCTATTTGCCACTTATACCGTAAAACTACTTAGTCTTTCCTTTCTTGGAAGAATTTTTCTTTTTCGCTTTCGTTTTCGCGCCTTGCGCCATTGATTTACCGCAACACCAAATCGTACTGCGAGAAACTCCCGCACTGCTGATTAAAACTTCTCTACCACAGGGAACACAAACCAACTTTTGGCCTTTTTTTAACTTTGCCACAACATACCTCCTCTATTTATATTCCGTTAAAACTGTTTCTCTTTAATCTTACTAGTCAAATATTTCCCTCTATTAAACTACTTAGATTTATATATGTCAACTCTAAAAAAACGGCCAATCCTTTATCTTTTTTCTTTGCTAAATTTGCCGAACGATCCTAACTTTTACCGGCCGTCAAAATAGCGGCTATAAGATTCTTTACCGACACAGCTTTCGCCATAACTACACCACTCAAGACAAGAGAAGGCTCTTTCTCTATATATAACACTCTGGCACCTGGGACAGTAACGCCTAATTTCATCGGAGAAAAACTCTACCGCCTCATGGCAGTTACCGCAGGAAATAACTTCTGCTCCTAAATTACGGCCGTCCTGACCGGGACAACGCGGACTCATTTCAATATCTTTCCCTCTATACTTACGGTAATATCTTTAAACTCGATGTTTTTACCCGAATCAGCGATAGCTGACTTAATAACCTCGATTAAACCGGAACAACAGGGAACTTCCATGTGGGCGTAAGTTAACGAGTTTATATTATTATTTTTAACAATCTGACTTATCTTTTCTTTATAAAAACTTATGTCGTCTAATTTAGGGCAGCCGACAAGGAGAACCTTTTTCTTTAGTATCTCATTATGAAAGTTAGCGTAAGCGAACGGCACGCAATCAGCCGCGATCAATAAATCAGCATCCTGTAAATAAGGGGCTGAGACCGGTACTAGACTTATCTGCACCGGCCAATTACCAAGCCGTGAATTTACGCTATAACTAAGAGGGATCTCTTTCTTATCAGTACGTGTGCTGCGCAAATCAACCGTTTTTGAACCGGGACAACTGCCGGCGTGGCTATGAAGATATGCTAAATGGACATCTTTATCCACCAACTCAGAAAATCCTTTTTCCTTCAGAAAAGCAACTGCCTGTTTGAAATACTCTTTTTGGCCATGTTCAATCAGATGTTTAAGGTGGGCGGTAATAACCTTGTCTCCTTGTTTTACGATGTTTTCCATAACCTGTATTTCATCATACTCGCCGGCTTCTCTTTCCTCAACGCTGATTGCCCCTTGCGGACAATGGCCGATACAAACGCCTAAGCCGTCACAGAAAAGGTCACTTACAAGATGAGCTTTACCGTCAATAATCTGCAACGCCCCTTCCGGGCAGTTAGGCATACACAATCCGCATCCGTTACATTTTTCCTGGTCAATTTTTATTATTTTTCTTTTTGCCATACAATCACTTTCCTTTCTTTACTAACGATAACAAACTAACACTTTTTAGCTGACGCTTAACATACTTCTGGATACCATCAATTTTTTTCTTAACCTTGCAGGTCTTCGTGTTCGGACAAAGCTGTTTTTTAAAGGTGCATTGGTTCAATTTAAGCCGCCCCTGAAATATCTCGATCATATCAAGCAGTGATATTTTAACCGGATCAGCCGCCAAAACAAACCCGCCACCTTTACCCTTATATGATCTAAGCAGCTTTTCCTTATTCAAAACCTGAAGAATTTTCCTTAAAAAAGGCTTTGGCATCCTTAGCTCATCAACTAGATCATCAACTACAATTCTTTCCTTCCTGCGCTCAATAATAAAACACATAGACCGTATAGCGTAATCCGTGTCTCTTGTAATCAACTTCATCTACACCCCCTACTGTTAAAACTCGAAACTGTAAAAACAAAACTCGAAAGAAACCCAAAGGATAAACTCCCGACTCTAAATCCGGAACTCAAAACATTAAACAGGCACCTGCCTTTTGGCCTTTAGATAAAATGATACCACATCGGTATCATTTGTCAAGAAAAATTTTGTCATTCTAATTAATTTCTGATTAAACCGTTTTCCTCCCTACTAACGACTTTGCCGTCTTGAAGGCGTATCGTTTGGCTGGCTTGCGAACCAAACCTCTCATCGTGAGTGGCGACAATTATTGTCAGCTTATCTTCTTTATTTAGCTGTCTAAAAAGATTAAATACGTCCTGGGAATTCTTGGTGTCTAAATTGCCGGTTGGTTCGTCAGCGATTAAAATCTTTGGCGACACAGCCACGGCTCTGGCAATTGCGACACGCTGGCGTTCTCCGCCAGAAAGTTCTTTTGGCAGATGGTTGATACGCCCACTAAGTCCGAATTTATTTAGAATATCTACAAGTTCCTTTTGCGGCTTGGTTATCCGGGCAAAAACTAAAGCTAACTCAACGTTCTCTAAAGCGGTAAGAGTCGGGACAAGGAGAAACTCCTGGAAAACAAACCCGAAATTACCACGCCTTATTTTTACAAGCTCATTTTCTTTAACCCGTGAAACATCCCTGCCAAACAACCGCAATTCTCCTTCGGAAATTCCCATCAAACAACCGACAATATCAAGCAGTGTGGTCTTACCGGAACCAGAAGGGCCCATAATAGCAATATAATCTCCTCTCTTTACCTCTAGCTCAACTTTATTAAGAGCGTATATTGTCTCAGCGAAGAGTTCATATTTCTTCACTATTTTATTAGCTTTAATAAGATAATCGTTCATATTTTACTCTCCTTGTCTAATCGCTTCTATCGGCCGCATCGACGCCGCGCGAAAGGCCGGATACACACCGGAGATTAACCCCATGAAAACCGCCCCGGCGAATGAAATAAAAAGAAGCGACGGTGTGATAAGCACCAATGTCCCGCCGGGCGTATAGGGCAATACTTTCTTTAAAATATGCTCGACAATGTTCGCGCCGAAAAAGGCGATTATGTTTCCCGCGATACCGCCCAAAAGACATATGATAGTTGTTTCTATCCAGACAATGAGAAAAACGTCAAATTTGGAAGCGCCTAAAGCCTTCATTACGCCTATTTCTCGCGTGCGTTCAAAAACAGACATTAAAATCGTATTAACCACACCTATGACCGCGATAAAAATAGCAATTATTGCTACCGCGCTGGCCATTACTTTAGCCGAAGATATAAGATTAAAAATCGTCCCCTGCACCTGGGCCATACTAATCACCTGAATACCCGG
>JBDRDG010000140.1:0-16247 GCA_043821045.1 Candidatus Omnitrophota bacterium
TGCCGCAGACCCGCGAGCATATACTCTTAGCCCGCCAGGTAAATGTGCCAGCTATTGTTGTGTTTATTAATAAAGTTGACCAGATGGATGACAAAGAGTTAATTGATCTTGTCGAGGTGGAAGTTAGAGAGCTTTTGTCAAAATATGAATTTCCCGGTGATCAGATTCCCGTAATCAAAGGTTCGGCTGTAAAGGCGTTAGAAGAGATGGCTTCGGGTAAAGTCGACGGCGAGAACGTTAAGGCTATCGAAGCCCTTATGAAAGCGGTTGATGAGCATATACCAGAGCCTAAAAGAGACGTTGATAAACCTTTCCTTATGGCCGTTGAAGATGTTTTCTCAATCTCGGGAAGAGGTACTGTTGTGACGGGAAGGATTGAACGTGGCAAGATTAAAGTAGGAACAGATGTTGAAATGATCGGTATCCATCTGGAAACGAAGAAAACCGTTGTCACCGGTGTTGAGATGTTTCGCAAAGAACTTGATGAAGGTATTGCCGGTGATAATGTTGGCCTTCTAATGCGTGGTGTAGAAAAAGAGGGAGTTGAACGGGGGATGGTAATTGCTCATCCAGGGTCAATTACGCCGCACACAGTTTTTAAGGCAAAAATGTACGCCTTAAAGAAGGAAGAAGGCGGAAGACATACGCCGTTTTTTGCCGGATATCGTCCGCAGTTTTATATACGAACGACCGATGTGACTGGCGCTTTAAAACTGCCCCAGGGGGTCGAAATGGTTATGCCGGGAGATAGCTCCGAAGTTGAGGTGGAACTTATTCAGCCGATTGCCATTGAGAAGGAGATGCGTTTTGCTATCCGTGAAGGAGGTAGAACCGTCGGTGCCGGAGTAGTGATTGAGATTATAAAGTAACTTTGCTTGGGAGTGGATTAATAAAAGATCATGCTCAAAATTCGCATTAAGCTAAAAGCTTTTGACCATCGTGTGCTAGATCAATCGGTGCAGGAGATAATCGATGTTGCTTTGCGTACAGGTGCCCAGATTAACGGTCCCATACCTTTGCCGACAAAAAAGAGGATTTATACAGTTTTGCGTTCGACCAATATTGACAAGAAGTCTCGCGAACAGTTTATGATGGCTGTTCATAAACGGATAATAGATCTCGATAATCCTACCGCGAAAACAATAGATTCTTTGCGGAAGCTCAATCTTCCGGCAGGGGTAAATGTAGAGATTAGACAAGAGGTTTGATTTGGAGTAGAAAGAATTGTGCCCGCTTTCTAGATAGAAGGCTTTTATTGTTTTTAGAATGAGGAATATATGATAAAAGAAATTTTTGGTGAAAAAATCGGCATGACACAAATTTTTGATTCTGATGCAAGACTTGTTTCGGCAACTTTGATTAGAGTAAAACCGGTATGCGCATTAGAAGAGGTCTTTTATAAAAAAGGGGAGAGAATAAAAATCGCCTGTTTCAAGGTACCGGAAAAGAGAATCGGAAAAGTTAAGAAGGCTTTCTTGGGTTATTTTAACAAGATCGGCGTGCCCCCCTACAGGAAAGTAAGGGAAGTTGAAGCGGCGGCAGGAGAGTTTGAAGCAAAAAAGGAAATCGGTATTGAAATTTTTGAAGTAGGCAATATTGTTGATGTACGTGCCCGCTCAAAAGGTAAAGGCTTTCAGGGCGGTATGCGGCGACATAATTGGCGTGGTCAGCCGAGAACACACGGTTCAACTTCACACCGGCGTATTGGTTCGGCGGGATCGAATACATTCCCGGGAAGAGTTCTTCGCGGACTACGTATGCCGGGACATATGGGGAATAAATTTATCACAGTTAAAAATCTGTTTGTTTTGAAAGTAGATAATGAAAACCAGGTGTTATTTTTGAAAGGCGCTGTCCCCGGAGCATCGAACAGCGAAGTTTTAATTAGGAAGATAAAATGAGCGGTAAGAGCAGTACGATTGATGTTTATAACCAAAAAGGCAAAAAGGTTGATGTCTTAGAGTTGGCTGAGGAAGTTTTTGACGGTAAAATAAACCTTTCTCTCCTGGATCAGGCTAAAGATACATTTTTAGCCAATCAGCGATTGGGGTTAGCCGTGACTAAGACTAGAGGAGAAGTCAGCGGCGGAGGGAGAAAACCCTGGCGGCAAAAAGGCACGGGAAGAGCCCGTGTCGGTTCCAGCCGTTCACCCCTCTGGCGGGGAGGCGGCATAATTTTTGGGCCCCTGAAACGTAGCTACGCGAAGAAATTCCCTCAAAAAATGAAGATATTGGCTTTAAAAAGCGCCTTGAACGCCAAATTACGCGACAAGGAAATATTAGTTATTGATAAAATCAAAATAGATAATTTTAAAACTAAGAATTTGTATGCGGTTTTAAAAAGTTTAAAGGTTAACGGTGAGAAAACAAAATTAGTAATTGAAAAAGAAAATACTAATTTGCGGTTGGCTTCAAGGAATTTATCCGGATTAGGCCTCCTGAATTCTCAGCAGGTACATGCTTACAGCGTCTTGGACTGCAAAAAATTGATATTTACCGCCGTTTCCTTGAATTTACTGCAAACAAGGATAAAGAAATGGATCAAGTAAAGGATGTCTATTCGGTAATAAAATCTCCCTTAATTACGGAGAAATCAACATATTTACAGTCGCAAAATAAATACGCTTTTTGGGTTGATAAAAAAAGTAATAAAATACAGATAAGAAAAGCGATTGAAAAAATATATAATGTTAAAGTTACCTTAATTAATGTTATTAATCAAAAAGGCAGGACAAAACGGCTTCGTATGGGCCAGGTAGGACGAACTTCTTCATGGAAGAAAGCCTTTGTTACCTTGAAAAAAGGCAATCAAATAAAAATCACTTAGAGTTGAACAATGGGATCAAGAAAGTTTAAGCCGATTACACCCGGTTTGCGCTCAAAAGTTATTTCTGATTTCGCGGAAATCACCAAGAGTAAACCGCAAAAAGAACTTTTGCGTCCAATTAAACGCACCGGCGGGCGTAATCAGTACGGAAAAATTACTATGCGCCGGCAGGGAGGCGGCCATAAAAGAAGATATAGAATCATTGATTTTCGGCGCGATAAAAATGATGCCGTTGCTTCAGTTATCGCGGTTGAATATGATCCTAACAGAAGTGCCCGTCTTGCCCTTCTAGAATACCCTGACAAAACAAGGAAGTATATCATTTGGCCTGATGGATTGAAAGTTGGTGATCAAGTCATAAGCGCTTTTGACCGCCAGGTGGATATTAAACCGGGTAACTGCATGCGTCTTGAACATATACCGTTGGGAACGATAATACATAACCTTGAGTTGGAGCCTAGCAAAGGGGCAAAATTGGTGCGTAGCGCCGGTAATTGGGCCCAGCTTATGGCTAAAGAAAAAGGATTCGCCCAAATAAAAATGCCTTCTGGCGAGATACGCCTGATCAAATTAACCTGTTGTGCCACAGTGGGGCAAGTTGGTAATATTGAACACAGATCCATTGTTCACGGTAAGGCTGGTAGAGTGCGTTGGTTGGGCTGGCGGCCAAAAGTCAGAGGTGTTGCAATGAATCCGGTTGATCATCCCCATGGCGGTGGTGAAGGCCGCGCCGGCCAGGGAAACCCTCATCCGGTTACTCCCTGGGGAAAACCGACGAAAGGCGGCAAAACGAGAAAGCGGAAAAAGAAAAGTAATCGATTTATTATCCAGCGGCGGAAGAAAAAATAAGAATCTTTAACAATATATAATTTAAGGAGAACCATGAGTCGATCGCTTAAGAAAGGGCCTTTTGTCGATGAGAAATTGCTTAAGAAGGTTCATAAATTAAAGCAGACTAACAAACGTGTTCCAATTAAAACCTGGTCGCGGGCAAGCATGATTACGCCTGATTTTGTTGGATTGACTATCGCTGTCTATGACGGCAGGAAACACGTGCCGATTTTTGTGACTGAATCGATGGTCGGCTGTCGATTGGGAGAATTCGCGCCAACGCGGACTTTTCGCCAGCACGGTGGTATAAAGGCGAAGAAAGCGATACAAAAGAAGTAATCGCGATTGATTAAAGTTTAAAAAAAGTGTTATGGTTGCTAGAGCGGAAGCAAAATATATTCGTATTTCGCCCCAAAAAATGCGTATGGTTACCGATGTGGTTCGTGGCATGGCGGTGAATGACGCCGTTTCAGTTTTAAATTCTCTTAATAAAAAAGGCGCGGCTTATCTGGGGAAGGTCCTGCGTTCGGCTCTGTCTAATGCGAAAAACAAAGGCTTTGATGAGGCTAAACTTTTTATATCCCGTTTGGCAGTAAACGGCGGGCCGTCTTTTAAACGATATAGAGCGGCATCGTTCGGACGGGCAGCAACCATTCGTAAGCGTATGGCCCATATAATCGTGGAAATTGATTCGTCAGAAAAAATTGTAAAAAGCTAATATAGCCGTAATCGCAAGTAAAAGGAGGAAGTTAAAAGAGGAGTATGGGACAAAAAGTTCATCCCTATATTTTAAGAATAGGATTTGGCAAAGAGTGGCAGTCGCACTGGTTTAGTGATCGCAAAAAGGATTATGCTGAATTTCTTGATGAAGACTTAATTCTCCGTGATTTAATTAAAAAATTTTATAAATTGGGTTCAATAGCAGCGATTATTATTGAGCGTGTGTCGCCGACCATTTTACGGATACGGATAAGGACTTCTCGTCCCGGGATAATTATCGGCCGGCGTGGCCAGGATATTGAACGCTTAAAAGGAAGACTTGTCTCTCTCACTAAGAAAGAGGTTATAATTGATGTTGAGGAAGTCCTAGAACCGTCTTTGGAAGCGCAGCTGGTGGCGGAACAGATGGCTTTTCAGATGATTAAACGGGTTCATTTCCGGCGGGCAATGAAACGGACGATTCAACAGGCGGTTAACCTAGGATGTGAAGGAATTAAAGTGAAGTGTTCCGGCCGGTTAGGCGGAGTGGAGATTGCCCGTAAAGAAGGGTATAAACACGGCAAAGTTCCCCTTCAGACTTTCCGTGCCGATATCGATTATGGATTTGCCATAGCAAAAACAACCTACGGTACTATTGGCGTCAAAGTTTGGATTTATAAAGGTATAAAATTATTAGGAAATTACCTCGCGGCCCGAAAAGGCGAAGGGAAAACTAAATAGATAATGCTTATACCCAAACGTGTAAAATACAGAAAGAGTCAGAGAGGCCGGTTAAAAGGTATAGCCGTAAGCGGCGCAACGGTAAGTTTCGGTGAGTTCGGTTTAAAAGCCCTTGGCTCGGGATGGTTTAAAAATACTCAGATTGAGGCCTCGCGTATTGTTTTGACCCGTCGCTTGCGACGGGCCGGTAAACTGTGGATAAGAGTATTTCCCGATAAACCAATAACAAAGAAACCGATTGAAACACGAATGGGAAAAGGAAAGGGAGAGGTAGAATCCTGGGTCGCGGTTATAAGACGGGGAACAATACTCTTTGAAATTGGAGGAGTTTCCGAAGATTTTGCCAAAGATTCTTTTCGCCTCGTAGCCTATAAATTACCGTTTAAAACTAGGTTTGTGGTGCGTAAAAAATGAAAGTAAAAGAGTTGAGAGATTTAACTAAGCAGGAGTTGCTGGCAAATCTGAGTACTCTCCGTAAAAAACTTATGGAACTTAATTTTCAGCGTAAGACACAGCGTGTGGAGAAACCTCATCTTTTTAAGCAAGTACGAAAAGATATCGCAAGGACTCTTACGTTTATTAAGGAGAAAGCAGATGAATAAGCAAGGACAAAAGCGGAAAAGAATAATTGAAGGTGTTGTCGTTTCCGATAAGATGGAAAAAACGATAGTGATTAAAGTGAATAATAAATCGTTCCACCCCGTATATAAGAAGATTGTCCTTAAACACAAAAAATTTAAAGTTCACGATGTTAATAATTCTGCCAAGATTGGAGATAAAGTGAGGGCGGTTGAATCACGCCCTTATTCTAAAGATAAACATTTTTGTCTGTTAAACATAGTTAAATAGAGTTGTCGCTATGATTTACATACGAACGTCACTTGATGTCGCTGATAATACCGGTGCTAAAAACGTCTGGTGTATTGGTGTTATCGGCAAAAAAAACAAAAAATGCGCTGGGATTGGCGATGTCGTTAGCGCTCATGTCAAAGCGGTTTCTCCCGGAGCAGGGCAGGTTAAGAAAGGCGAAGTCGTAAGGGCCGTAATCGTTCGCATGTCTCATCCTATACGCCGCGAGGACGGGATATCGATAAAATTCGACTGCAATGCTTGTGTGATAATTGATAAGCAGGGTAATCCAAGAGGCACGCGTGTATTCGGTCCTGTGGCGCGGGAATTACGAAATAAATTTAGTAAGATTGTTTCCTTAGCCCCCGAGGTAATTTGATGTTGAGAGTGCGGCGCGGCGATAAAGTCAAGGTAAGGGCAGGGAAGGACAAAGGTAAAAGCGGCAAAGTTCTAAAAGTACTAACGGCGAAAAAGCGTGTTATTGTCGAAGGTGTTAATCTGGTTAAGAAGCACATGCGGCGTCGTTCGGAAGCGGAACAGGGAGGAATTAAGGAAGTGCCGGCATCAATTCACATATCAAATGTTAATATACTATGTCCTAACTGTAATCGTGATGCCAGATTTACCACTAAGATTTTAGAGAACAAATCAAAGATCAGGGTATGCAAGAGATGCGAGAAGACAATATAAACGGAAGATACATACCAAGATTATTGCTTTTCTATCGAGAAACAATTGTTCCTCAGATGAAAGATAAGATTGGTTATGCTAATGAGTTGCAGGTTCCGCGTTTAAAAAAGATTGTAATTAACATGGGGCTGGGAGATGCCGGCGGCGATACAAAAATAGTCGAGAAAGTGGTTGATGATTTGGCTTTGATTGCCGGTCAGCGTCCAAAAATAACCAAGGCGCGTAAACCGATATCGAATTTCAAAATTAGAAAAGGTATGTCTGTCGGGTGTTGCGCGGTTTTAAGAAGGAATTTAATGTATGAATTTCTTGATCGCCTTATATCGGTTGCTCTGCCGCGAATAAGAGATTTTCGCGGTTTTCCTCTCCGTTCTTTCGACGGAAGCGGCAATTATACCTTTGGTCTTACCGAACAAAATATTTTTCCCGAGTTGAATCTGGACAAAATTGAGCGGACACAGGGTATGGATATAACAATTAATACCAGCGCCAAAACAGACCAAGAGGCAAAGGAATTATTGATTCTTTTTGGTTTTCCCTTCAGGAGGTGATATGGCAACATTAGCAAAAGTCGAAAAGTGGAAGAAAGAAAAAAAACAGCCAAAATATAAAACGCGATATAGAAATCGCTGCCGTCTATGCGGGAGGCCGCGCGGGTATATGCGTGATTTTGAGCTTTGCCGCATATGTTTTCGCCAGTTAGCCTGGCAGGGGCTTATTCCAGGGGTAAAAAAAGCAAGCTGGTAGTTTTATTATTAAAAGAGGAAAAAAATGAGCATAACTGATTTAGTCGCCGACGCATTGACGATCATTCGTAACGCAACAAAAGTGGGTAAAGACGAAGTTTTAATTCCCTACTCGAAGATTTTGACCGGAATCATAAAAATCCTAAAAGAGGAAGGATATATAGATAACTTCAAGGAAATCGAATTGGGAACAATTAAAAAAATAAAAATATATTTGAAGTATGAAAAAGGCAAAAGCTCTATTAGGCAGATAAGAAAAATTTCTTCTCCCGGCAGGCGTATTTATGTCAAGAATACTAAAATTCCCAGTGTCTTATCGGGATACGGCACGGCGATTATATCGACTTCCAAAGGGGTCATCAGCGATATAGAGGCGAAAGAATTAGGCTTGGGGGGAGAAGTTATTTGTTATGTTTGGTAAGTTATTTAAATGCCCTGCGGATAGAAAACAACAAATCTTTTTCCAGGAGGATATATGTCAAAGGTAGGCAGACAACCGGTTGTTGTGCCGGTTAATGTAAAAGTTGCCGTGAATGGCCGGACAATTGTAGTTGAAGGACTTAAGGGTAAACTTTCTTTTAATATCCCCGCCTCTATAGAGGTAAAATATGATAAAGAAAAGATTAGTTTTGCTCCTTTATCGCGAGATAAGTTAACCCGTAGCCTTTTCGGCACAACCAGGGCGATTGTTAATAATATGGTAAAAGGAGTTTCCCTTGGCTTTAAAAAAGAGCTGGAAATTATCGGTGTGGGGTATCGGGCACAGATGAAAGGGAATAATCTCTCCCTTCAAATAGGGTTTTCTCACCTGGTTGAAATAAATACTCCCAAAGATATTAAGGTTTCTGTTTCAAAGACCAATCAGATTACAATTGAAGGGGTGGATAAATTTGCCGTCGGCCAATTTGCCGCTAATATACGCAAAATTTACCCTCCTGAACCATATAAAGGGAAAGGTATTCGTTACTTAGGTGAAGTAGTAAAAAAGAAATTAGGCAAGGCGTTAGCGAAATGAAAAACTTAGGGCGTTTATACCGCCATCGGCGGATCGCAAAAAAAATAAGGGGTTCGGCAGAGCGGCCGCGTCTCGTGATATTTAGGAGCAACAAGCATATTTATGCTCAGCTGGTTAATGATCAGCAGGGAAAAGTCTTGATCGGATTTTCTACTTTAAGCAAGGAGTTTAAGGAAAAGAATATAAAGTCTGCTACGAAGGATGGCGCCAAAGAACTAGGGGTGATTTTCGGCAAAAAAGCAAAATCTATGGGGTTCGATAGAGTAAGTTTCGACCGGGCAGGCTATAAATATCATGGCCGGATAAAAGATTTCGCTTACGGAGCGCGCCAAGAGGGGCTTGTTTTTTAAGGGTTAAATATAACGTTAGAATGATTCTCTTGGATAGGGAGGAAATGATGTATGGTTGCTTATGATAGTAAAATAACAGCCGAGATTCAAGAAAAAGCTTTTATCGAGAAGGTAATCTCGATAAATCGAGTTACAAAAGTTACTAAAGGTGGTAAGAATCTGGGGTTTACCGCCTTAATTGTAGTCGGTGACGGCCAGTCGGAAATTGGTTACGCCTTAGGTAAAGCCAACGAAGTATCCGAGGCAATTAGAAAAGGTATAAAAAGAGCAAAAAAGGGTCTAATTCAGGTAAAAAAGAACGGAACAACCGTGCCGCACGAAATCCACGGCAAGTTCGGGGCCGTAGAGATTTTGCTTAAGCCGGCCCTAAAAGGAACGGGAGTAATTGCCTGTATGCCGATTCGGGCAATTTGTGAATGCGCCGGCATAAAGGATATATTGACGAAGAATTTGAAGAAATCAAAGAATGCGATTAACGTTATAAAAGCAACGTTTGTCGCCTTAGAAAGTCTAAAAGGAAGCAAGAATGCAGTTACATCAAATTAAAGTGGTGAAAAAAAATAAGTCTTCAAAACGCGTTGGGCGCGGTCCCGGCAGCGGGCACGGTAAAACTTCAACCCGCGGCCATAAAGGTGCCGGTCAAAGGAAGGGAACCGCCCATTATATAGGTTTTCAGGGAGGTAATGTGCCGTACCTGCGAAAAATTCCCAAACGAGGTTTTACCGCCAAGAATCCCAAAATATATCAGATTGTGAATCTGGAAAAGATAATAAACAAATTAAACGGTATAGGAGAAATTGATCCGGTTCAGTTAAAAAAGGTGAATCTAATACGTGACGAAAATAAATCGGTTAAGATTCTTGGACGGATTAGCAATAAATTGGACTGGAAGGCAACTTTCCGCGCCGATAAATTTTCCCGCCAGGCAGTAAAAATAATCGAGGATGCAGGAGGAAAGACTGAATGTTTGAAACGTTGAGAAATATCTTCAAGATTCAGGAATTGAAGAAGAAAATAATGATTAGTTTGGCATTGCTTATTGTATACCGGGCAGGCTGTTTTGTCCCTACGCCCGGTATAGATAGCGGAGCATTAGCCGAATATTTTAACGAGTTGACTCAAGCCCACGGCCAAACCTTTGTTGGCATGATCAATTTGTTTACCGGCGGCGCGTTGGGAAGATTGAGCATATTTGCTTTAGGCATAATGTCATATATAACTTCTTCGATTATTATGCAGCTTTTGACCGCTGTCATTCCCGCCTTTGAAAAAATCAGCCGTGAAGGGCGCGCCGGATATGAGAAGATAAATCAATATACCCGTTATCTAACCGTTTTCTTATGCCTGTTTCAAGGATTCATGTTATCTAAGTGGCTCGAGACGCTTAAAACCGCCGGCGGCAGACAGATAGTTCCCAGCGGCGGCTTATCATTTGAACTGATTACGGTAATAACTCTTGCCTGCGGAACTATTTTTATTATGTGGCTGGGTGAACAGATTCAGGAACGCGGTGTTGGAAACGGTATTTCCTTGATTATCGCCACAAGCATTATTTCGCGCATCCCCTCATCATTAGGATATCTTTGGATACTTTATTCTCCTTTTAACCCGGCTGAAAGGCAAATTTCGACAGTGACAGTTATCTTGCTTTTTATTATCTGGTTTTTGATCGTTATGACCGTTGTTTTATTCACTCAAGCTCAACGAAGAATTCCCATCCAGTATGCCCGGCGTGTCGTGGGAAGGCGCGTCTACGGCGGACAAAGCACATTTTTACCTATAAAAATAGACATGTCGGGAGTTATCGCGATTATCTTTGCTCAGGCAGTATTGCTCTTCCCTTCAACAATAGCGGGGATATTTCCACAGACCGGTTCTTTCTTTTCATTTATCAAGAATATATTTCGCTCCGACAGTTTATCATACAATATTATTTACGTTATTTTAATAATGTTTTTTATGTATTTTCACACCTCGATTACGTTTAATCCTCAGGAGATTGCTAATAATTTGAAGAAAAACGGCGGTTTTATTCCCGGTATACGTCCGGGGAAATTCACGGCCGAATATATTGATTTCGTCGCTACCAGAATCGTCTTTGTCGGCGCGGTTTATATCGCGGCTATCGCAATTTTCCCGAGTTTTATAGTAAAATTATTTGCGATTCCTTCCAGCGCCATTGCTTCATTCTTTGGCGGAACAACCATCTTGATTATGGTTGGAGTCATTCTTGATACCATGCGCCAAATCGAAGGACAACTGCTAATCCGCCATTATGACGGGTTTATAAAGGGAAAGACGTTAAAGGCGAGAAGGTAAGCTGATAAATATATTAATGGCAGTTTCACGTCAGGCAAAGCGGGCGATAGGCCGTTAAAGAAAAACCAACAGGTCGGCAACAGAGATTAAGATAAGGGATAAAGATGAAAATAATTCTTTTTGGAGCGCCCGGCAGCGGTAAAGGAACACAGGCCCAGGAACTGAGTCAGCATTATAGCATAAAAAGGATTTCTTTAGGCGATATTTTCCGTCAAGAAGTCAAAAAGGGATCCGACTTAGGTAAAAAAGTAAAAAATTATATGGATAGGGGAGTCCTTGTTCCGGATGATATAGTTACCCGGGTGGTCGAAGAAAATCTTAAAATAAAAGATTTTATTTTGGATGGTTACCCGCGCAATCTCACTCAAGCTTTGCACCTGGATGAAATATTCGCGAGGCTGGATCATTCTAGAGAGTTTGCAATTTATTTAGAAATCGATGCGACGACGGTCATAAAAAGATTAGAGCTGCGGCGTGTATGCCAGAAGTGCGGCAAAAATTATCACGCTGTAAGTTTGCCTTCGGCTAAAGGCGACCTATGTGAAGTTTGCGATGGCAAACTTATCCAGCGCGATGATGATAAACCAGAAGTTATCCGGGAGCGCCTTGAGGTTTTTTTTCGTGAGAATAAACCTCTCCTTGATTTCTATGAGAAGCAAGGGAGATTGTCAAAAATCGACGCTTCCGGTTCAAAAGATGCGGTTTGCCGTGAAGTTACAAGACTCATTGATCATGGATTATCAGCTCAACCACAATGAAATTATTTTTATGCGAAAGTTAGGCAAGATCGCGGCAACTTTTCTGCGCCGCCTGCGAAAAATTATCCGGGCGAATTTAACTACGAAAGACATTGAGGGGATGTTCGACGATTATTTGCGGCGTAACAAGCGTGTAGAAAGTGCCTTTTTAGGATATAACGGTTATCCCGCTTCTTTGTGCGTATCGGTTAATGAAGAAGTCATCCACGGTATACCCAATAAGAATAAGGTTATTAAGAATGGTGATATCGTGAGCGTTGATCTTGGTTTAAAATCAAAAGGGTTATTTGTTGATTGCGCCTATACATATCGTATCGGAAAAGTTTCCCTAGCAGCTGAAAAATTAATAAAAACCGGCATGCGGGCACTAAAAGCCGGAATAAAAAATGCGCGCATAAATAATCGGGTAGGCGATATAAGTTCGGCCGTACAGAAAACCAGTGAGAGTAATGGTTATGCGGTTATAAGAAAATTCGTGGGGCACGGTATCGGAAAGACTTTACACTGTTATCCCGAAGTGCCTAATTTCGGTAATAGCGGGAACGGCCCTGTGTTGCAAGAAGGCATGGTGTTAGCGATTGAGCCAATGATTGCCTCGGGCAGTTTTGATGTGGAAACATCACCGGATGGCTGGACAGTGAAAACACAGGATAATTCTTTAAGTTGCCATTTTGAGCATACGGTGGCAATAACCAAAAGAGGCCCTTGGATTTTAACTAATTAACTTTTAAATTTATGGCAAAAGAAGAGTTGATCGAAGTCGAAGGCGAAATCATTGACGTATTGCCCAATGCAATGTTTAGAGTAAAGTTGGATAACGGCCATGTTGTTTTAGCGCATGTCCGCGGCAAGATGCGTATGCATTTTATTAGGATTCTTACCGGAGACAAGGTAAAATTAGAACTTTCACCTTATGATTTAAATCGCGGAAGAATTACTTATCGGTATAAATAAAATGAAAGTAAAGGCATCGGTAAAAAAGATTTGCGATAAGTGTAAGATTATTCGGCGCAAAGGAGTCGTGAGAGTTATTTGCAAGACAGCTAAGCATAAACAGCGCCAAGGATAAACATTAAAAAAAAGGCTGATTTTAGTGAGTTATTCTGCCTTTTAGATGGAAGAGAGGAAATACCCAAGATACAGGAAACAATAACCAAACAAATTCTCGATACTCGATCCTAGATGCTCGTTTCTCGATATTCGCAATTAATATTATGGAACGAGGATCTAGCATCGAGAATCTAGGATCAAAAAAATAGTTATTGGAATTTGTTTGTATCTTGTTACTTGGTTATTTAAACTTCAATAATTTTGACAATACGATATTATAAATAAGGAGGAAGGATGCCCAGAGTTTTAGGGGTTGATATACCAAAAAATAAGAAAATGCGAATATCGCTGCGTTATCTATATGGCATCGGGCCGAAGAATACTTTAGATATTCTGAACACAGTTAATATTGATCCGGAAAAAAGAGCCAAGGATTTGACTGACGATGAAGTCGCTTCAATAACCAAACATATTCAGGAAAATTATAAGGTTGAGGGAGAATTAAAACGTGAGATAACACAAAATATCCGCCGTTTAATTGAAATTAATAGTTATCGCGGTTCGCGCCATAAAAAACGTTTACCGGTAAGAGGCCAGCGTACACGCTGTAATTCTCGCACGCGAAAAGGGCCGAGACCACGCGTGGGTGGTATAAAAAAATAAATATTCATAAAAGGAGAATAAATGGCAAAAAAAAGACGAAGGGAACGCAAGAAAAAGATTCATTTGGAGTCAAATATCGGTGTTGTGCATATAAACGCAACTTTCAACAACACGATAGTAACGATTACTGATCTTGAAGGAAATACTCTTGCCTGGTCGTCGGGCGGGATTATCGGTTTTAAGGGGGCAAAAAAATCGACCCCCTATGCTGCTCAAATGGCTGCTTTAACAGCGGCAAAACGGGCTCGTGAGATAGGGCTCCTTGAAGTCGAAGTTAAGGTTAATGGACCCGGCCCGGGGAGAGAAGCCGCTATACGTTCTCTTCAGGGGGCAGGTTTGCGTGTGAGGAAAGTAAAAGATATTACCCCCTCGCCGCACAATGGCTGCCGTCCGAGAAAAAAACGGCGAGTCTAAAATAATATGATTAGCACAAAAAGGTGAGGTTTTATGGCACGATACAGGGAAGCAAAATGTCGTCTCTGTCGAAGAGAAGAAATGAAATTGTTTTTAAAAGGCATGCGCTGTAACACGGAGAAATGCCCTTTTACGAAGCGTCCCTACCCGCCTGGTTTCCACGGTAGAGCAAGGGCGAAAAAGGCTTCTTACTACGCTTTACAGCTGCGCGAAAAACAGAAAACTAAGAATATTTACGGCTTATTAGAGCGGCAATTCCGCCGATTCTTTTCTATTGCTTCAAAATCAAGAGGCGCGACGGGGAAAGTTCTTATTCAGTTGTTAGAACGGCGCTTGGATAATGTTATCTACCGCGCATTATTCGCTTTGTCGCGGTCACAAGCCCGTCAATTGGTCCGCCATGGTTTTGTTTTTAGCGGGGCAAAGCGGGTTGATATCCCTTCATATTTAGTAGCGTCGGGACAGACGATTGAGATAAAAGGAAATGATGATGTGCTTAAATCAATACGCGGCATAGCTGAGGAAAATACCAAGGATCGAAGCATTGCCGGTTGGCTTACGGTTGACAACAGCGCATTAAAGATTACCGTTTCACGTTTACCGGAAAGAGAAGATGTGGCAATGGCGATTAATGAACAGCTTATTGTGGAGTTATATTCGAAGTAAAAATTGATATCCCAAAGCAATACTAGCGGATAGCGTTTAGCGTATACAAATAAATTAAAAATAGCCAATACAAAATTTTAAATGAGGATTCTTACAGTCAGAATATCTAATCTTACATTTTGTATTTTGGATTGTCTTATTACTATCCGCTAAACGCTATACGCTAATAATTGTCTTGGAAGTGAAGCGATGTTTTTGACAATATAATAAATGTGTTAAGGAGGTAAATATATGGGAATAAAGTGGCGGGATTTTCAGTTTCCCAAAAAAATTATTATCGATGAAAGTACTTACACCCCTTACTATGGAAATTTTATTGCCGAACCATTCGAACGCGGTTACGGCGTTACTTTGAGTAATGCCTTGCGCAGGGTGTTGCTGTCATCGATAGAAGGGGCGGCGGTGACATCGATAAACATCGAAGGCGCACCCCATGAGTTTTCAACTCTCGAGGGAATTTTTGAAGATGTGCCGGAGATAATACTCAACATAAAGAATATTGTTTTAAAATCGTATTCACGCACGCCGAAAAAGATTTATTTGAAAGCTGAGGGAGAGAAAGAAGTTACGGCTAAAGATATAATAACCGATGAGACTGTTGAGGTGATTAATCCCGATTTACATATAGCAACCTTAACATCAAAAAAGGCGAAACTGAATATTGAGATGGATGTTGGCAAGGGGCGCGGTTTTGTGCTGGCCGAGTTCAATAAAAAAGAAGATTTGCCCATAGGAACAATACCGGTTGATTCTGTTTTTACTCCCGTGAAGAAAGTCGCCTTTAGGGTGGAAAATACGCGTGTCGGTAACCGCACCGATTATGACCGTCTAATTTTACAAATATGGACTAACGCAAGTATTGAGCCGAAAGAGGCTTTGATTTACGCTTCGAAAGTTTTCAGCAAACACCTGGAATTATTCTTTACTTTAGGCGAGATCGCTGAAGAGGAAGAGGTTGAGGAATTGACTCAGGAAGAAATTTCTTTGTATGAGAAAATTAGGCTGCCGATTTCGGAACTGGAACTTTCCGTAAGAAGCGCCAATTGCTTGCGAGAAGCTAATATTAAAGCCCTTGGTGATTTAGTGGAGAAGTCGGAAGCTCAGATGCTCGCTTATAAGAATTTCGGCAAAAAATCACTTGTGGAAATAGTCAGTCTATTAAAGAGTATGGGGTTATCACTTAATATGAAAATCGATCGGAAGAAAATGCAGCTGACATGAGGCACAGAAAAAAAAGTGAAAAATTTTCCCGTTCCCGCGCCCAGCGTAAAGCACTAATTCACAGTCTTCTGCGCGCTTTGCTTATTTCCGGCAGAATAGAGACTACCGAGTCTAAAGCAAAAGCAATCCGGGCCCATGTGGCAAAATTAATTACTTGGGGCAAAAGAGGCGATCTCGCTTCACGCCGCCTGGCATATAAAATCCTAGGGGAGCATTTATTGGTTAAACGCCTATTTGACAAGATCGCGCCGCAGTTTAAAGATTTAAACGGCGGCTATACCCGCATTATCGATTTACGGCACAGAAAAGGCGACGGCGCACTGTTATCTATTGTTGAATTAGTGCGTCGTGAGGTGAAAAAGCCGAAGAAAAAAAGCAAAGTAAGAAGTGAGGGTAAGGAGAAAACTTC
>JBDRDG010000141.1:0-8026 GCA_043821045.1 Candidatus Omnitrophota bacterium
TGAGGCTGTGTCAAAATTATATCAAATAAAACATAAATAACTGTTCTTTGACAAATAAAAGGGAAAAATTCTTAGTTAAAATGCGATAAGCCTATTTTCATAGCAGTAGGCCCAGTTACTTCTATCCTGTTAGTTTAGTAATCAGAGCAGGTGCTCCTTTGAATATAGTGATCATCCGTGTAATATTAAAACAACAGGCTAAAATTGATAGTTCAGCGTTAACTCCCTGGAGCCCTCGCGTAAGAAAAGAACTAACGCCTAAATTCCTTTTAATATGCCCAAATGGTAATTCAACCTTGCATTTTCGTAAATGGTATATTTGTTGAGATTCATCAGTATTATACTGCTGTTCAAGCTTATGCTTAATTTCTTCATTAGGTAAACGATAAATAGTTCGTCCGTCTCTAGAATTAGTACAATCACGGTAAAACCGACATTGACGACATATAGATTGTTCTCTAATGCGATAAACCCTATTGCCTTTGTCTTTTTGTGTATGTCTGTATATTAATTGTTGTCCTTGAGGACAAGTGTAACTGTCTGTTTCAAAATCATATTGAAATTGCTTTTTGGAAAATGGTTTACTTTCTTTTTTAGAAACTTGTTCTTTTGTTGGTACTATAACTTTTATATTCTGCTTATCGATTTTTTCTAATTCGTCTGTGTTGGCGTAACCAGCATCAGCGCAAGCCGTTTGACATTTTTTATCTAATATCTCATTAGCTTGTTTTATTTGTTTGGCGAATTGTTTGAGATCATTGTTCTCACTCACAACATCTGTATTTACAATTAGACCGTGTTTCTCATCAACAACTTTTTGAACATTATAACTGCAGTGTATACCGTGAATACTGCTCATTCTACCGCAATCAGCATCTGTGGCGTTTATCGTTTTTTTATCGGTCCCGTTTAGTTCTTTGAGAATTTGTTCTACCTTTGCCTTGAGAGTTTCTTTATCTTTTAACTCTTCTCGCATTTTTACTAGAGATTGCCTGTTTTCCTCTTTGATATCTGTTTTTTCGCACTCACTAAGAATCTCTTCTATGCGGCTATCTATGTCACTTAGCGCTCTTTGGCAACGTTTATTATCCCATGTGTTCTTTATGGAAGCATTCGCTCTTATTTTAGTCCCGTCGACGAATAATGTGTTGCCTTCTATAAGCCCTAGCTTAACACATAAATGAGCACACTGTTTGAAAACTCTTTTCAAGGTAGCTTTATTTTTTCTCCTGAATTCTGATATTGTCTTATGGTCTGGTTTCAATCCTCCCATAAGCCATATAAATGATAGATTGTGATGTATCGCTCTTTCTAATTTACGGGAACTACGCCACCCATAACTACATCCGTAGAGATATAATTTTAGCATCGCTTTAGGATCATAGTTTGGACGTCCTGCTTTTTCTGGTTCAAACCTTATACCTAGTTCTTCGAAATTCAGACTTTCTACAAACGCATCATAAGCTCTAACGGGATCTTCTGGTTTAACATATTCTTCTATGCTGGGTGGTAATAGCATCATTTGTTCCCTATTTCCGCAACGATATGACATGGTATTTACTCCTTTCTTATTTAGGTTATAATACTATTCTATCATATCGTAGTCAGTATCTTATCTTATTAATTATTGAGGCTATGTCTATTTTGACACAGCCTCTATACGCTACACGCTATCCGCTAATATCTTAACGTATACTTTTCTTATCCTGGGGCCGTCGAACTCACAGAAATAAACCCCTTGCCACCTGCCTAAAAGAAGGCGGCCGTTCTTTACTGCCACGGTAAGCCAACTCCCCAAAAGAGAGGCTTTTATGTGGGCCGGCGAGTTCCCTTCCGAATGAGAATATTTCTTTATTACAGGAACCAACTCTTCCAAATGTTCAATAATATCTTTTTTTACCGCCGGGTCGGCATTCTCATTTATGGTAAGGGCAGCGGTAGTATGTGGGCAGTAAATAAAACAGAGCCCTTCGTTAATATCTGTAGCGGCAACTTCTTTTTCGATTCTGGCCGATATGTCAATAAACTCTGTGTTCTCGCGGGTGGTAAGTGTTAATTCCCTTATCATGCCTTTCGCTAATTTTTTTCTCTTTCCTTTTCGCTGCCAGCAAGCAATTTATGATACTCTTGTATACTTGTTATGTCGATATCTCCTTCCCGTAAAACTTCTACCGCTTTTAAAGAAACGGCGGCTGCCGCTATTGTCGTTATCGAAGGTACGTTATAAACCGTCGCCGTACTGCGGATTGTAACTTCATCCTTTCGCGGTATTCTTCCCGAAGGTGTGTTAATAATAAGCTGAACCTCGCCGTTTTTTATATAATCCAAAATATTCGGGCGGCCTTGACTTATTCTAGGAAGGATTTCTGCCCATATGCCTTTTTCTTTCAAAACGGCTCCTGTCCCTTGGGTTGTTAAAATCTTAAACCCCATATTAGCCAGACGACGGGCAATCTCGATTATGCTCTCCTTGTCTTTATCTTTGACTGAAATAAAAACGTTTCCCTCTTTAGGCAAAAACTGAAAAGCGGCTATTTGGCTCTTTAAATAGGCTTTGCCGAAATACCTATCGATGCCCATAACCTCCCCGGTTGAGCGCATCTCCGGCCCGAGCATAATATCTACTCCCGGGAAACGGTTGAACGGGAATACCGACTCTTTTACACTCTTATAAGGAGGAATGATTTCTTTTGTAAACCCAAGATCTTTTAGTGTCCTTCCAACCATGATTTTGGCGGCAAGCTTAGCTAGTGGGACGCCGATCGCCTTGGAAATAAACGGTATTGTGCGTGAGGCGCGGGGGTTAACTTCCAAGACATACACGCACCCATCTTTAATCGCGAACTGAATATTCATTAATCCCACCACGCCTAAAGCCCGCGCTAGGCTGTAGGACGCCTGCCGGACGTTATTAATCAACCCCTCCGCCAAGTTAAACGGCGGCAAACACATCGCGCTGTCGCCGGAATGAATTCCCGCCTCTTCGATATGCTCTAAGATGCCGCCGATAACAAAATCTTTTCCGTCGCCAATTAAGTCAACATCGACTTCGATGGCGTCTTCTAAAAACTTGTCAATCAAAACTGTCTGGTTAATAGAATACATCAAGGCCTCGTTGATAAAAGTTTCCAAAATTGTCATGTCGTAAACTATCTCCATCGCCCTTCCCCCTAAGACGTAGGATGGCCGGACCATGATCGGAAAACCGAGCTTGGCGGCTATAGCCTTTGCCTCGGTAAAATTTTTGGCGATACCGCTAGCCGGCTGGCGCAAATCACAGCTGTGGAGGAGTTTTTTGAACTTATCTCTATCTTCGGCTATATCGATATCAGCCGCTTTTATACCCAAAATATTCACCCCTTGCTTTTCCAAATCTAAAGCGAGGTTAAGCGGCGTCTGGCCGCCAAACTGCAAAATGACACCGAAAGGCCTTTCTTTTTTGACAATATTCATAACATCTTCTATTGTTATCGGTTCAAAATAAAGCTTATCGGAAGTATCGTAATCGGTAGAGACCGTCTCGGGATTACAATTGACCATGATCACTTCTATCCCCTCTTCTTTCAAGGAAAAAGCGGCGTGAACACAGCAGTAATCAAACTCTATCCCCTGTCCGATGCGATTGGGCCCGCCGCCGAGAATCATTACTTTGCGTTTATCAGAGAGGCGCGCCTCGCATTCCGATTCGTAAGTGGAATAATAATACGGGGTATGGGCATTAAACTCTGCGGCGCAGGTATCGACTAATTTGTAAGTCACTTCTATTTTCGCCTTATCGCGCGCCGCCTTAAGAACATCCTCACTGATACCGGTTAACTGCTTCAAATACTTGTCGCAAAAACCCATTTTTTTCGCCAGGAGAAGCTTATTGCGATCGAGTTTTTTTTGCGAAACTATTTCCTGCTCAAAGTCAACCAGCTCTTTGATGTTATTAATAAACCAAGGGTCGATAGCGGTTAACTCATATATCTCCTTGATATCAAAGCCGGCCCGTAAAGCGTCAGCGATATAAAAAAGCCTTTGATCGTTAGGAACAACAAGATGCCGTCTGATTTTTTCCCGCACCTCTTTATCGGTAAGCATATTTTTTTCTTGACCAAAAAAGGACTCTAGGCCTGCCTTGCCTATTTCTAAAGCGCGGATGCCTTTCTGCAAAGCCTCTTTAAAAGTCCTTCCGATAGCCATAACCTCTCCCACAGATTTCATCGCTGTGGTAAGAGTGCGTTCCGCCTGAGGAAATTTCTCAAAGGTAAAACGGGGTATTTTTACAACACAGTAATCTATCACCGGCTCAAACGACGCCGGAGTCTCTTTTGTTATATCGTTGGGGATCTCATCCAACGTATAGCCCACGGCTAATTTAGCGGCGATTTTGGCAATAGCAAAACCGGTGGCTTTTGATGCCAAAGCCGACGATCGGGAAACTCTCGGATTCATCTCAATAATCACGATCTTTCCATTTTCGGGATTAACCGCGAACTGAATATTGCTTCCGCCGGTTTCAACTCCTATCGCCCGGATCGCTCTAATCGCCAGCATTCGCATCTTTTGATATTCCTTGTCAGTCAACGTCTGGACCGGCGCGACCGTTATTGAATCACCGGTATGTATTCCCATGGGGTCAAAATTCTCTATCGAACAGATGATCACTACGTTATCATTCTTATCGCGCATAACCTCCAGTTCAAACTCTTTCCAACCAATCAGGCTTTCTTCAATCAAAACTTCTTTGATCAGGCTTAAATCGAGGCCGCGTTTGACAATTTCTTCGAACTCTTCAATATTATAAGCGATGCCTCCGCCGCTTCCACCGAGAGTAAACGCCGGCCTAATCACGCACGGTAATTTAACAAATTCCAGCGCTCCTTTAGCCTCCTCTAAAGAATAGACCGTGAGTGAACGCGGCAGTTCTATTCCGGCATTTTGCATTGTCCTTTTAAAAAGTTCGCGGTCTTCCGCCCGGGCAATAGCTTCCTGATTAGCGCCGATTAACTCCACATTGTTATTATCAAATATGCCGCGCTTAGCGGCTGAAAAAGCGACATTTAACGCCGTCTGTCCTCCCAGTGTCGGTAAACAGGCCTGCGGTTTTTCTTTTAAAATAATTTTTTCCAGTATGTCCACGTTTATTGGTTCGATATAAGTCGCGTCGGCAAACTCCGGATCGGTCATAATCGTCGCCGGATTAGAGTTAAGAAGTACTACTTTATACCCTTCCTCGCGCAGTGATTTACAGGCCTGCGTGCCGGAATAATCAAACTCGCAGGCTTGTCCGATAACAATCGGCCCTGATCCAATAATCAATATTTTTTCTAAATCCTTCCGTTTAGGCATGGCTATTTCTTTTTATTGTCCCCCTAACAACCTTCTTTTGTTTTACTCCCTTTGTGTTTTAGACGGCAATCGCTTCGGCCATGCGGGCAAATTTATCAAATATGTATAAGGCGTCGAAGGGACCCGGACCGGCTTCGGGATGAAACTGCACGCTGAAGATAGGTAGTTTTTTATGCTCATTGCCTTCCGGCGTCTGATCGTACAAATTGATATGTGTTTTTATCCAATCCTTGTCGGTAATCGATTCGGATGGGATAATAAAATTATGGTTCTGAGCTGTAATGTCTATTTTACCGCTGTTTAAGTCTTTAACCGGGTGGTTCCCCCCATGATGGCCAAAGGCTAATTTTTTAACCTCGCCGCCAAGAGCTAATCCTAAAATCTGATGACCCAAACATATTCCCATGACAGCAAGGCGCACTCTCTTATTAGCAAGACCGGCTATCAGCTCTTTCGCCGTGGCTATGGCATAAACGACCGCGCCGGGATCTCCCGGACCGTTAGAAAAAAGAATACCTTGGGGTTTAATTTTCAAAATTTCTTTTACCGGCGTCGCGGCAGGAACGACAATTACCCGGTCAAATATACTTTTAAGATTCCGTAAAATGCTAAATTTGACGCCGCAATCAATAACGACAACATTAAAGGGGCGTTTTTCAACCAAACTATCCCTTCTTTCATCCAAAGAGTCTTGCCATTCGTAACTTTGCCGGCAGCTTACACGCGATACGTAATCTTGACCGACAATCGACGGCACAACTTTGAGTTTTTTCATCAGCCGGTTAATGTCGCAATCGGCTGTGGAAATAATCCCCTTCATCGACCCTTTTTCCCGTAAGCGCTTGGCAACCGCCCGCGTGTCAACCCCTTCTATAGCAACGACGCCATTCTCCTGTAAATAGTGCGGAAGCGATTTCTCTGCCCGCCAGCTAGACATAAGGTTCGCCTTCTCTTTGACAATAAATCCTTCGGCGCAAACGGCTTTTGACTCTACATCGCTGGCATTGACACCGTAGTTACCAATCAAAGGATATGTCATACATACAATTTGGCCTTTATAGGAGGGGTCGGTGAGGATCTCCTGATATCCGGTCATTGCCGTGTTAAAAACGACCTCGCCAACCGTTTCTCCATTGGCGCCAAAACTTTTGCCTTCTAAATACAGACCGTCTTCCAAAAGAAGAATAGCTTTCATGATCTTATTTTCCCTTTCGCTTAAACGCCTTTCTTCTATCGCTCTTTTTAATTTGCCAGATGGCTTGTTGCGGCGTTTGTACTTTTTTTACACCTTTTATATCCCAGGTATTAATACCGTAGACCGGAACATCTTCGTTTAAAGCGAAGGCTATTTCTGATAAGGTGCCGTACCGGCCGTCGATAGCGATAACACTGTCGGCGGCTCTCACAACGAGAATATTACGCGCATACCCCAGCCCACTGGGGATTATAACATCTATATGCTGATTGGCTCCTCCCTTATCCCTTCCGGGAAGAATTCCTACCGTCGATCCTCCCCGTAGTTTTGCCCCAAAACAAGCTGCCTCCATAACGCCGCCGCCGCCGCCGCAAATCAATATCCACCCCTGCTCGGCAATAAGCTCGCCAGTCCTTTGCCCCACCTTATATATTCTTTTTGAGCAGGTATTCCCGCCAATTACCGCAATATTCACTTTCTTCCTCAATCCGATAGGGTCAACTTTGGAGGTTTAGTGTAACATGGACGCTTTCAACCACACTTGATTACAGCGGTCGCTTTAACCCAAAATTCGCGTTAGAAAGCAGACCTTTTTACTACCTCATGAAAACTATATGGTTATGAGAACAACTTGCGAGATAAAAAAGCGCAAGCAAATTTTTTAGGTAACCCCGACCCGAGGACTTTCACACTGTGAAATTCCCGGGACTTAGTCCTTAGGAATTTGCCTCACAAGGAAAATTCCTAAGGGCCTTTTACCCTAGAGGGTACAAGCACCCTAGAGGGTACAAGCACCCTAAAGGGTACAGGCCAAACTTTCCATAGCCTTCGGCTTAGAAAATTCGCGGTCGGCCAGAACGTAGCCTGCCCGCAATGGTATCCCGGCAGATTTTTCATAGCCTTCGGCTTAGAAAAATCCGGGTTTAAGGTTTAGATTGCCCCTGACAGGAATTGAACCTGTATCCCAGGCTTCGGAGGCCTATACTTTATCCGTTAAGCTACAGGGGCATTTCAAACAAGAGGGAGATTTAATTTGAACAAGACCTCTAGCTTCCTTTCTAAATACTGGTCGGTGCGTATTCTTGCCGCTAAAAGGCTCTGGACAAAAACAATCCTCGCTCCTTTTTTATCCAATAAGCTTCGGAACTCTTTTATTGCTTGCCCGGCGCCGATGCCACCGTAAGTAAAAAATACGGCTGCTTTCTTATTCTCTAATCCTTCGGCCATCCTAAGATAACTTCGCATGGCCGGGACAATCGCCACCGCCCAAACCGGCGATCCGAAAATGACAAAATCATAGCCGGCCAAATTGTATTCGTTATTAATCAACTCTACTTCCTCTTTAAGAAAAGCCTGCTTTGCCTGGCTAAAACACGACTTAACCTCATTAAAAGGAGTAAGCCTTACCACATCTACAGAATGGCCGTTACCCTCTAATTTATCTTTGATAAGAAAAGCTATGTCTCTTGTGTTGCCTGAAAAAGAATAAAAAATAAT
>JBDRDG010000142.1:0-12301 GCA_043821045.1 Candidatus Omnitrophota bacterium
TGTTTTTTACATTCTTTTTTAATCTTATATCCGATGAATTAGACCATGGACCGCCACCTGGTTTCCCTGCGGTGCCGTTTACCTCTAATAAGTAATTGATGTTGTTTATCTTATTAATGCCGACGTTGCCTGTACTATCCAAGTATATCCCTTGATTACTAGAATCCTTAATGGTTATAGTACCACCAGATCTGATTCGTATCTCATCTCCTCCATAAAAATCCAACATGCCTGATGTTCCTTGATAGCTCGATATACCTAAATAGGAGGTTGAGGGACTGCCTGTTATTGAAGCGTATTGAGTGCCATCTTCTTCCAAAAATCTAATTTTTTGATTGGCAGGTATTGTGCTATTGTAAAAATCCAAATTAGCACGATTTTTGATTCTCATTTCCGCATTCGTCCCCGTCACTTCGAGCTGATTATATACCCCCATCGGCGAGGGGTAATAGGTGACGATAGTTAAGGATTCGTTTTGTGAGAAAGTTGAAGGTGTAATAAAGGCAATGGACAATAGAAAAACGATTAAAATTGAAATAATCACTTTACGCATTTTTATCTACCTCCCTGTTTTTAAAAGTACACTGTTAACTCAACAATTTCAAGATATTTTCTTTAGTAAGAATCTCTAAGTCGCGGGGGTTTTCCAGAAAATTTCCTGTATCCTGCTCCACTTTTCCCCAATCCGCTTTCTCAACAATCTTGAAAATTAACCCTCGCCAACTGTTTTTGTTAGGAAGATTCTTATCCCATCCTGTCTGTTTAAGAGCGTTGTTGAGGAGTTTGATGTTGGGTTCTATATCCTTCCATTTTGACAAATACCAGCCAAGGTCAAAATAATCCCTGCCTTTTGTGTATTTTCTGTTTAGCAAGGCATGCAACTTACCGGCAAAAAGAGAGTTGATTTCATAGGATAAGAAGGCGATAGGAAAATATTTATTTACAAGCCTTGTTTCAAACACAGCTCCTTGCGGCGGATTGCTGTCAATTTCTATTTTAACGGAAAATTTCTGGTTTTTTAAAGGCGAAATCCCCGTTTCAAACATAAGGCCGGAAAATTTAATAAAGGCCGAGCTCACAGTTTTTTTATCGTTATAATCTGCCGAAACATCATATCCGGCCGCGGAAAGCTCAAAGTTGATCTTTTTGAGTAATGCCGCGAAGGTAAACGGTAGTTTCTCTGTGGAAGAGAAATCCATATCCTCGGAAAAGCGCGGGAGGCCGTATAAAAACCTGAGGGCAGTGCCTCCTAGAAATGCCGCCGAGCGGAATACTCCTTCATCGCGCATTATCCTTAAGATATAGGCCTGTAAATACTCGCGCATCGCGTTCAGCCTGGCGTTATATCCGGTTTTCTGGGAAACCAGCTCTAACAGATAATCTTTCATAGCGCCCTTTGATTTTTTTTGTGCCTGGCAGCGTATTTCTTAACAACCACAGCGGCCTTTAAAACTCCGCGGTTCTCAAATCTTTCGGCGAAGGCCATTAGTCGTTTAAGATCGATTTTTTTAAGATTTTGCAGGCGCATTTCATCAAGGTAATCATCATCAATGCGCAGGCCCCTTAAATAAACGAAATCAAGCAGAGCCTTTTCAGCAGCGGCGATAAACGCCTGCTGTTTATTTACCGTAACTGACCGATAACCCCAAAAAAGGCTGTTTTTAATATGGCGATAGTCAAATGTGCCGATTGAAGTAATGATTTTTCCCGGCCGCTTAGTGGTAACCGAAGTATAAACCGCGACCGCTTCAGGGATAAGGCCGTGATACTCAAAAGCCTTTTCAAGGCTGATGTAAGAGGGATTCTTAAGCGCATAGGCAATATACGGCTCGTAAATATCCGTCTTGCGTAAGTTCTCCGCTAACAGGTAGATATTATTTTTTAGTTTAGTCATCCTGCCCTTTTTACACCAGCGGCTAAGCTGTACTTTGACAGGAGCCGGATTAGCCACTCCCGCAAGCAGGTTTTTCGCGTCTATGACCGGCAGATCCCGGAAACGCGTAAGGAACTCATCTAATCTCATGACAAAAGTTTAACATATTTGTTAATAAATTGCAACGGTAATTTTTGCCAAAATTGGCGTATCCGGTGGTGTTTGGTTTTCGGTGTTCGGTTATCGGTATTTGGTTCTTGTGAGGCTACAAGCGATATTAGAAGGTGTAAGAGTGATTAGTTTAGAAATTTACGGATTCCAATCATTCCTTTAGCTTCTGTGTGATTTCTTTCCGCCAGTCATCATAAAAATCAAGCAGCGACTTAAAGTCAAGCGGCTCTGTAAGCAAAAGCATATCCGTTGAACTCTTATCAAAAGTATTTATTCTTTCAAACGCCACCCCCAGCCAATATAAATCCAAACCGGCATCCTTAGATTTCGCTTTTTTGATTAAATCATCGGCAGTTATAACTTTCCGCTTAATCAGAAAGTACACGTCAACAAAATCTCTTAACGCTGCTCTACCGAATAAAGCCAGAAGCTTGTTTGCCGCTATGTCCATAAGGCTATCTACTTTTAAGCCTGGGAATTCAGGAAATTCATTTATTGTTTCCAGCCTGCACGGGCAGTCGCAAGCCAAATGGACAATCGTTTTTTTGTTGTTTTGTTCTGCCAAAAGCTCAACGAAGGAATGTAACCCTCTTTGTCTTTTTATCAGTATGCCCTTTTTTTTCAGAGTTCCTTCCATGCGAAAACTAAAAGGAGAAATGAGTTCTTCGGTAGGAGTGAAGAAATCCAGATCATCGCTTCTCCTGTGGCGCAGATAAAAGTAAGATAAGGCGGTGCCGCCGGTAAGATAAAAATATTGATTATCCGATATATCCGTAAATAACCTCAGTATCTCTTTTTGAAGAGGGCTAATTATCTCCAAAATAATCCTCCCAAAAACACCTTATTTCCTGTGTAAGAAAGGGTTTTATCCTCTCAAACGACTCTTTAAAGGCGGAGTTTTCTATCTTTTTGAGAAGAAAACCTATATCTTTATCCCCTCCCGATATGAGAACTTGTTGGATAAACATATCTAATACGTCTTGTCTATCCAAATCCAATTCTTGCTGGTCTTTAAGAAACCAGAACAATTTCTTATCAGCCATAATCTTCATGTTTTTATAATTCCATCTAAAAAATTGCGCGTATCCGCCGGTAAGCATTGTTCTAGCACATTGTCGAGACTTCGGCAGTAACGCTAATGGCTTTATGCCTGTTCAGGAGTTAATTATAAGGTGGGGTATTTAACAAGTCAAGGGGTTTATTGGGTTTTCGGTGTTCGGTTATAGGTATTTGGTTGTCGTGAGGCTGCGAGCGATATTAGAAGGCGTAAGAATGCTTAGTTTAGAAATTTGGATCCCTTATTTTATTAGAGAGGCGATTATTTTCTGTTGTTTTTCTATCAGCGTAGATTGTTGTTTTACAATATTGTTAAGTTCGATTATTTGAATCTGAAGGTTTTCTAAAGCCTCAAGGGTTTCAAATGACATACGGGTCATATTGATTATATTTCCGTTTTCTTCCGTCTCTTTCTTTACGGATGTAAGCCATGGAAGGTGTTTTTGTTTTTTTAGGTATTGTTCAACTTCTTCTATGCTCATTGGCGCATAGTTCTCGTGAAAAACGTAATCCGGCTTGGGATATGCTGCCCCATTTATGTTCCCTGCTGTACCGCCGTAGTATACAGAACCAGTAGCGCGAATATCTCCGATTACATCTAGGGTATAGACTGGATTTGCCGTCCCGATGCCGACATCGCCGTCTTCATCTAAAACTAAAACATTAGAATAATCAGCCGCTGGAGAAGCATAGCTGTTGAATTTTAAAACTCCTGAATCCTCAACAAGTTCCCAATCCCTACCAGAATTTTCGCTGTCCCAACCACCTGATTGGAATTTAATTCCTGTATTTTGTGAACTTGTAGCATGAATTTTTAAATATACATGACCATTTTTTTCTATATGCAACCTTTCATCAGGACTTGCTGTTGTCCCGATGCCGACGTTGCCGGAAGTATCCATTACTAAATTGTTCCAAGTTATATCATTATCTGTCGAACCCGTCCCGGTGGATGTTTTTATAGAGAACAAACCAGTGACATCATTAGTAATTAAGGAAGCCTATTTACTACCAGTCACAAATTTCCAGCCGTAGGAGTAATAAGCATTAAAACCAATGCTATCAGAGGTATCATCATTTCTGAAAACGAAAGGTGCAGAACTGCCAATCTCTAAATTATGTTTTGGGCTCGTAGTCCCGATACCGACTTTGGCGTTGGCGTCAGTAGCCAGGTATGTGTTGGACGTAGTCGTCAGCTCCTTATACACTCCCATCGGCGAGGGGTAGTAGGTAACGATGGTTAAGGATTCGTTTTGTGAAAAAGTTGAAGGTGTAATAAAGGCAATGGGTAATAGAAAAACGAGTAAGGTTGAAATAATCACTCTGTACATTTTTATCTACCTCCTTTATTTTTAAATTCTAAACGTCTAGTGTATAGAAAGAAAAATTAAAATAAATGTTTCTGAGGATTTTCTTTTTTCACCAGACTTACAATTTTATTTATTAGTTTTCTTGCGGTATCTAACGCGTTCTTTGCTTCCTGAAAGTTTACGTGGTTTTTAGAGTCATAAATAAAATCATGGCGGCGCCGGCGCAAGCGGTTAAATTTAGCGACTGTTTCCTGATACTCTCCTTTAAGGAGTATTTTCATAAACTCAACTATTGTTTTATGAGCGTTACTCGTTGTGGGCAGATATCCTTTTGAAAACATAAAAGCTCTTCCCGCCCGGAGCATCGCGTGATAGGCAATAGTTAAAGACCATATCCGATCAATTTCAAGATTAGCCTTGGCAGTATTCAGATCTTTTAAGGCGCGCTTTAGTTGATGACTAACTTGGGCGGAATCAGGCTTTACTTCCTTTACTAAGTTGGCCTTAACAAATCTTTCGTAACTCATACTCTTTGCCGATAAACATAATTTTCTTATCCTTTAAAACACTTAAAATAAATGGATCCTTTTGCTTAACGTCCTTTTTAAACAGTTCTGTTGAATATAACTTATAATTAATTTCTCGCTGTAACCTTTCTTCTAATTTATCCAATTCTCTTATTAGCAGGTTTTCGTCAGGATTCCCCACAACAAAAATATCTATGTCGGAAATAGATTTTTCTTTATTCTTCGCGAAAGAGCCGTAAATAAACGCGAATTTTACCTTTCCAATTTTATTTAAAACTTCCTTTATACTGTCTTGAATCCCGGTAGTTTTAGATACGATACTTTTAAATTCTTTATAAAGGAAGTATTTCTTATTCGCTTTAAAATACCGGGAATTAGTTTTATACTCGCTTTGCAAAATTCCTTCGGAAACCATGTTGTTTAAAGTCCGCTGAAATGTCCCTGGCTTTTTCCCAAGAATCCTGCCAATTTCCCGCATGTAAAAAGATTTCTCAGGATTACTAAAGAATAAGGCTAAAAGTTTTCCCGTGTTTTTTGCAGGTATTTTCATCTTTTTTCGCGTGTATTGTTTTTGCATACAATTGTATGCATTTTGCATACGATTGTCAATGATTATCTGTATGCGCTGAACGCTGTACGCTATTTGTTAATTTTCCAATCCCCTCTATTTGGACCGTTACTTCATCTCCCGACCGCATGGGGCCGACGCCGGGCGGTGTGCCGGTAGAGATTACGTCGCCGGGATGTAAGGTCATAATTTTAGAGATGAACGATACGATATAATCAACCGGAAAGATGAAATTCGCTGTGTTTGAGTTTTGCTTTATCTTTCCGTTAAGGTAAGTTTTAATCGCGAGGTTTGACGGATCGAGATTTGTTTGAATCCATGGCCCTAATGGACAAAATGTGTCAAACGACTTTGCCCGCGTCCATTGGCCGTCTTTTTTTTGAATGTCGCGGGCGGTTACGTCGTTAAGGCAGGTGTATCCGAGTATATAGTTTTTCGCTTTATTTCCAGATATATTCTTCGCTTTCCTCTTCATGATAACAGCTAACTCAGCCTCGTAGTCAAGCCTTTTTACCCCTTTAGGATAAATTATTTTGTCCTTATGTCCGATAACGACAGTGGGCGGTTTTAAAAAGATTATCGGTTCTTTTGGAATTTTCATTCCTAGCTCTTTGGCGTGGTCTTTATAGTTTAGGCCGACAAGAATTATTTTACCCGGCGTAACCGGAGCAAGTAGGCGGCAGTTTGATAGATGAAGTTTACTCTTAGTGGTTTGTATGCCGGTAAAGGGACTGTTTTTTAGAGGGGTTACCGTTTTATCGGTAATTATCCCCCACTGTACAGTCTTCTCGCTGGAAAATCGCGCTATCCGCATGGGAAAATATAAAAATGTTGTTATAGGGATTTAATCAGCTTAACAAACTCTGGGAATGATTTGTTGATACAACGTATATCATCGATTGCGCACTGTTTTCCTGTCGCGCTGCCTAAGACAATCGCGCTCATCGCTGTCCTGTGGTCGTCGAAACTCTTAAAGCGGGCTTGTTTGAACTTTCCCGCGCCTTCGATCGTTATCGTTAAATTTTTATTGGATGTCGCGGCATTTGCCGTTACTCCGGCGGCGCGCAGATTATACAGCATGGCTTTTACCCTGTCGGTCTCTTTTACTTTTAGTTCGGCTGCGCCGCGTATTCTGGTTTTTCCTTCAGCGAAAGCGGCCGCGGCCGCCAGTATCGGTATCTCATCGATCATACCGGGGATTTCTTCTTCTTTTACCTCTGTGGCTTTCAAGGTAGAACTTAGCACTAAAATATCGGCGTAAGGCTCGTAATAATCTGTTTTATTAACCAGTTTTATCCGCGCCCCCATGCGTTTCAACACGCCTAACAGGCCGCGGCGCGTCGGGTTTATATTCACGTTTTTAATCAGTAACCGGCTCCTTTTAGTAATCAAGGCTAGTACAATGAAAAAAGCGGCTGATGAAAAGTCCGAGGGGATAAAAATTTTCTTTGGCGATTTCAGTCTGGCCGTCGGCAAACAGGTTGTGATTGTCCCCTTTTTCTTGATGCCAACGCCGAAGAGCGATAGCATGCGTTCTGTATGGTCGCGCGATTCGTAGGGTTCAATTACTCTTGTCGGCCGGTCAGCGTAAAGAGAGGCGAGTAGAATAGCCGATTTTACCTGGGCGCTGGCGATTTTTAAGCTAAAATCATTCCCGCTGATTTTTATCGGCGGCATAATCGAAAGCGGCGGGTATATCTCTTTTTCTTCATTGCTGTTAGCTAAGTTGGTAAAGTTCGCCCCCATCTCGGTAAGCGGCACGACGATACGGCTCATCGGCCGCCGCTTTAACGATGGGGCGGCGTTAAAACAGACAGGGAAGCGCTGGGCGCAAAGAATGCCGCTTAAAATCCGCATGGTTGTTCCCGATTCGGCGGCGTAAAGGGTAACTTTGCCTTTATCGGGGAAATACATCCCTTTTCCTTTAACGCTAAGTGTGCCGCCGGTTTTATTAAACTTGACTGATACTCCCAGGCGTTTTAGACAGTCAATCGTGGCTTTGGTGTCGTCGCTTCGCGAGAAAGGTTTTATGATAGTTGTATCTTTGCAAATGGCCGCAAGCATCGCCGCCCGGTGCGATATGGATTTGTCCGGCGGTATGTTTATTTCTTTGCTGATTTGAGTCAAAAGCGGTATTTTAAACATTTTCCCTTTCTTTCATGAAATCAAGGAATCTTTGCGGTAAAGGGGCGGAAAACTCGAGGAATTCGTCGTTTTTAGGGTGGAAAAACCCTAACCGCCGCGCGTGGAGAAAAAGGTTATCATAATTATCCTTTATGCCGTATTTTTTATCGCCGACTATCGGGTATCCGAGGAATTTTAAGTGGACGCGTATCTGGTGCATACGGCCGGTAAAGGGATTGAGTTTAACGTAGGTGCTGTCGGAAAAAGTTTTGACTACATCAAGGGAAGTTTTCGCCTGCTTGGCTTTAAGGAAGCTTACTTTCATTTTCAAGCGGTTATTGTCATCGCGCCTTAAAGGCATATCTATGGTTACGTGTTGATCTCTTATTATACCCCAGACCAGGGCAAAATACTCCTTTTTTATTACTCTCCGTTTGAACTGGCCGATTAGGTTAAGATGAGCCCGGTTGTTTTTGGCCAGAATCATCACGCCGGAAGTTTCTTTATCAAGGCGGTGGACTACGCCGCGGCGCAAGGGGTTAATATTGGACAACTCCTTTTCCATGTAGGTAAGGGCGTTAATAAGCGTGTTGTGGCTGTCTTTGTTGGGAGGGTGCACAGTCAGGTTCCGCGGCTTATTTACGATAATTACGTCGTTGTCTTCATGTAATATTTCTATCTTAAGGGGGTAAGGTTTAAGGCGGAAATCTTCCCGGTCAAGGATGTTTAGCTCAATTATATCGGAACTCTTAAGGATGTAACTCGCTTTCTTGCTCTGGTTATTAACCAGAACGGATTTGTTTTCGATCAGCTCTTTTACTTTCGTGCGGGAGATGTCAGCAAGATTATTCGCTATAAACGAATCGAGCCGTTTGCCGGCTTCATCGCTAGACACGTGTAAGGTTTTTCGCATTGTTTTTAAATGAGCGTAATACCAGTATGGCGGCGCCTATGGTTATGCACGTATCGGCAATGTTAAACACCGGCCATACGCGTATATCAATGTAATCGATGACAAAACCGTAAACAATCCGGTCAAAAATATTTGAAACAGCGCCGCCGAGGATAAGGCCGAAAGCGGCCATTTCAACCGCGCTTTTATTTTTTTCCCGTTTCAGCATAAACAGTAAAATAGCGACGAAGATTACGCCGATTGATAACAATAATGGCGAACAGCCTTGTAATACGCCGAAGGCCGCGCCGGTGTTAGGGATAACGGTTATGTGCAGGATGTTTTTTATGAGCGGTATTGATTGGAGGAAAAAATTATCCTTGAGATAACTTTTTAAAAAAAAGTCGGTAACAAAGACACAAATACTGATCGCGAAAGTTACCCCATTTATATTCTGTTTTCGTTTTCGAGTTTTGACTGGCATTTCGTGCAGTAACGCGCGTGGGGTATGGCCTTGAGGCGAGTTCTCGTAATAAGTTTGTTGCAGGAAAGGCATATGCCGTAATTCTTATCGTCGATTCGTTTTAAAGCTTCGTCTATTTCAAAAAGAGCCCGCCGTTCGGTAGAAACTATGTGGAGGTTAAAATCGCGCGCGTAATTGTCCGATGCCATATCGGCAATGTGGAGGGTGTATCCCGATATGTCGCCGGAAAGCTCTTTCTGCGATTTCATGAGCGTTTCTTCGGAAGTTTCGCGTATTTGATATACAAGGTCTTCCTTTATGTTGAGAAGTTTTTCTTTAAATACCTTAAGGTCCTTATGAGGCAAGCCTTTTATTTTAGATTTACTTTTCGCGGCCGGTGCCTTTATGGCTTTTTCCCTTTTCTTTTTAACTTCAGGCTTTTTTTTCGGCATTATCTCCTCCTCTTTTTAGGGCGCTAACGCATTTTTGGCATATGTCAGGATAATCTTTGTTTTGACTGACGTCATCGCGGAAATTCCAGCAGCGCGCGCATTTAGTGTTTTTTGCTTTATCAACATTAATATTAAACTTACCTTCCTTTACGGTTACTTCGGATACTATAAAGACTTCGCGTAATAGTTCGCCGCGGTCTTTGTAAAAAAGGTAATCCTCGCCTTGGCAGTTAAGTTCAATTACGGCCTCAAGGGAACTGCCGATAAGCGACTCTTCCCGTTTTTTCTCGATTTCTTTCAGGACGCGGTCTCGTAAAGCGAGAATTTTACCGCCTGATTTAAGAAGGTCGAGAAGGTCGTCGTCGTTTAAATCAAATTCGCCGTCTTGATCAAATCTGTGCAAAAATACGCTCTCTTTTTTACCTTGCCAGTTATGAAAACAGCTAAAGGCCTCCTCGGCCGTAAAAGAGAGTATCGGCGATACGGCTTTTAAGATGACTTTTAATATATGAGAAAGAACATTCTGGGCTGACTTGCGTTCATATGAATTTTGTGAATAAGTATATAACCTATCTTTCAAAATGTCAAGGTAGAAAGAACTTAAATCGAGGTTGCAGAAATTGAATATAGTTTTACAGACTTTGTGAAAAGCGAAAGAGTTATAGTTATTTATTATCTCTTTTTCCGTTAACGCTGTTTTTGCCAGCATAAACTTGTCGATATAAAGCAGGTCGGAGACAGCGATTTTATCCCTTTGCGGCACAAAATCCCAGATATTGCCGAGGATAAACCTTATCGTATTTCGTATTTTACGGTACATATCGACGAGCTGTTTGATGAGTTGGGGCGAAATCTTAATGTCTTCCGCGTAGTCGCTGGATGCTGCCCATAAGCGCAGTATCTCCACGCCGTACTGTTTAACTATTTCCTGCGGTGATATTACGTTGCCTAAAGACTTAGACATTTTTTTTCCTTCTCCGTCAACGACGAACCCGTGGGTTAATATCGTTTTAAACGGCGCTTTTTTCTCTTCGGCGACGGAAGGGATTAAGGAGACTTGAAACCAGCCGCGGTGCTGGTCGCTGCCTTCGAGATACATATCGGCGGGAAAGGCAAGGTCGGGGTTGTTTTTTACTACCGCCGCGAAACTGGCGCCGGACTCGAACCATACGTCGAGAATATCGCATTCCTTTGTAAAAGAAGCGGTTTTACAGGCGGGACAGATAAAGCCTTGCGGCAAGAAGGCGGTTATATCCGATGTGAACCAGCTGTCCGAACCTTGGCTTCGGGCAAGGTTAGCGGCTCGTTCGATTATCTCTGCCTCAAGGATAATTTCGCCGCAGCCGCGGCATTTTACTGCCGGTATCGGTATGCCCCAAAGGCGCTGGCGGGAAAGGCACCAGTCCGGCCTTGTTAAAATCATGCTTCTCATGCGCTCGATGCCCGATCCCGGAATCCATGTTACGCCGTCAATTGTATCAAGGAGTTTCTGGCGCAGATTATCGTGGTCAACATTTAAAAACCACTGCGGCGTTGTGCGGAATATGACCGGATTCTTGCAGCGCCAGCAGTGCGGATAAGAGTGAGTTATTGTCTCGTTCTTAACCATGCGTTTATTTTCTTTTAAAACATCGATTACGGCAAGGCTTGCCTTATCGGTATCTTTACCGGTAAATTCCGGCGCTTGCGCCGTGAAGACCCCTTTTTCATTGACCGGCATGATGATATCCAAGTTGTATTTTTTTACCAAAGAGAAATCTTCTTGGCCATGGCCGGGAGCGATATGGACGCAGCCTGAGCCGTCTTCTTTAGACACGAAACCGGCGTTTACGACTTTTGTTTTGCGGTTAATAAAGGGATGGTTTAAGATTATTCCTTCTAATTTACTGCCGTAAACGACGGTTTTTTCTTTAAGTCTTGTTTGGATTGTATCTTCAACTTTTTCTTTAAGCTCTTTGGCAAAGATGACGTTTTTATCGCCGTATTCATAGACGCCGTATTCCAAATCAGGGTGGACGGCTACGGCGACGTTTGATATCAGCGTCCACGGCGTGGTCGTCCAGACAAGAAACGATAAATCGGCGTAAGGAAGCGCCGCGTTTTTGTCCGTCGTTTCAAAAAGAAAATATACCGAATGCGACTGTTTATCGCTGTACTCTACTTCCGCTTCCGCCAGGGCCGTCTCACAGGTAGGACACCAGTTTACCGGTTTACTGCCGCGGTAAACATAGCCTTTGTTTGTTAACTCTTTAAGCAGGGTAAGGACGGAGTATTCATATTCTTTATTTAAAGTAAGATATGGGTTGTTCCAGTCGCTGAATACTCCCAGACGGATAAAGTCTTTTCTCTGGAGGTCAACAAATTTTAAGGCGAAATCTTTTGCTTTCTTTCTGAAAGTAACCGTGTCAACGTCAGCCTTGGTTAATTTCAGTTCTTTTAAGAGCTGATGTTCTACCGGAAGACCGTGGCAGTCCCAGCCTACGATAAAGGGAACGTCGAACCCTTCCATGGCTTTAAACTTAACCACGATATCTTTTAGGATTTTATTTAAAGCGTGGCCGATATGAATCAAGCCGTTAGCGTAAGGCGGGCCGTCGTGAAGGATGAATTTTTTCTGTCCTTTCCTTTCTTGTTTTAGTTTATGGTATATACTCAACTTTTCCCAGAAGGCAAGAATCCCCGGTTCCATTAGAGCGAGGTTAGCCTTCATGGGAAAATCCGTCCGCGGCAGGTTTAGCGTGTCTTTATAGTTCATGTTATTGTTTATTGAAATCAAAACGTAAAATGCAAAATGCAAAATGACAAATAAAAATGCAAAAAGTGTTTTCGTAACTCATCTTATATTATACTTGCCAATAATTACCG
>JBDRDG010000143.1:0-3815 GCA_043821045.1 Candidatus Omnitrophota bacterium
CCGATGCAAAACGAACTGAAAATGCGCGATAAAATCTCCTCGCTTGCCGTTTCGCCGGATAACTTAGATAAATCATCCAGGGCCGGCTTTAAGGAAAAACTAACGTAATCGGCCGAATAACCCTTTTTAATAAAGCCTAAAGCCTCAATCACACTCGCCCTTACACTTTTAAGCAAATCTACCTGCCACCGGGCAAGGAGAAAAATGTCGTCTTTTTTATCTACCCCTTTTACGTAAACGCTTTTTAAAATTACCTTCTCCAAAGCGTCTAAACCGCTTGTCTTTAAAGCGCTCAATTTAACCAGCGGCCGCTTCAGCTGTTTTAACTTCACCAAATCCAGTTTTTGTTTTAAATCGATTTTATTCACGATAAAAATAGTGTTTTTGCCCTTTAGTTTATCCATTAAACAGGCGTCCTTTTTATCGTATCTTCGCGAATAATCAAAAATAAACAAAACGATATCGGCTTCGGCCAATTTGTCATAAGACCGCCTCATCGCCTGCTTATCAATAAAATCTTTCGCCTCGACAATACCGGCAGTATCGCATATTTTTAAAGGCACGCCGTTTATAATTATCGTCTCCTCAATCGCATCGCGCGTCGTGCCCGGCCGGTGAGTAACAATAACCCTTTCTTCCTTTAAAAGACGGTTAAAAATTGTTGATTTACCGACGTTGGACTTGCCGCAGATAACACAGCGCAGGCCTTGACGCAATATCCTTGCCTCGTTCTGATTGTTAAGAACCGCCTCCGCATTCTTGCTTAGCAAATTTAAATCCCCCCTTATTTTCTTAAAATCAACCCCTGTCTCTTCATCAGGAAAGTTAATCGCCGCCTCAAGGACGGAAATAATTTCCTTTAACTTATCGACTATTTTGCCGATTCTTTTTGAGAACTCGCCTTTTAACTGTTGGCTCAAAGAAAAAAGAGCGCGTTCATCTTTAGCATCGACAATATCGGCGATCGCCTGCACCTGGCTAAGATCGATTCTTCCGTTAATAAAGGCGCGGTAGCTAAATTCTCCCGGCTTTGCCAGGCGGGCGCCGTTCTTTACAAGCAAGCCTAAAATCTTGTTTAAAACGACAACGCCGCCGTGGGAAGAAATTTCCACGACATCTTCACGCGTATATGAGCGCGGCCGCCGCATAACGCTTACCAGCGCCTCGTCAACCGTTTTATCTCCGGTGGTAATCCATCCGTAATGAAGGGTGTACGTTTTAACTTTACTCATGCTTTTTCTGCTTTTCGGCCGGAAGACGCGGGAAAGAATCGGGATTGCCTTTCGGCCGGAAACTTTTATTACCCCTAAGGCGGAGGCCGAGGGAAAAGTGGCAACGGCGGCAATGGTATCGCTTAAGTTATAGTTCGCTAAGTTTCCCATTCTTTCTCAACAACTCTTTCGCTTCGGCGACAAGAAAAAACGAACCGCTGATTAAAACTAACCAATCTCTATTATAATATAGAAAAGCTTTTTTTACAGCCTCCCTAATATCTTTAGAGACCAGCGCATTTTTAAGGCCGCATCTTTTTACGATATCAACCGGTGAAAACGAACGGGGGTTATTAAACCGCGTGATAATTATTTTTGTCCAGGGGAAAATGCTTAACATCCCTTTTACGTCTTTATCCTTTGAGGCGGCGAATATGAGGATGACCTTTTTGGCGGGAAAACACACCCTTACCGTCTCGGCTAAAGACCTGAACGAAGAAAGATTGTGGGCTATATCCAAAATGACTAAAGGCCTTTTGCTTACGACTTCAAAGCGGCCGGCGATAAAAGCCTGTTTTAAACCGCTTTTAAAACTTATCTTGCCTTTTATACGTTGGCTATTTTTCAAAACAGACAAAGCGGCAAGGGCTAAAGAAGCGTTTTCAACCTGATGTTCGCCTTTTAGGCGTATTTTAAGTTTATCTAACCCTTTGCCGACAAATCGAAAATCAAAGGAAGCCCCTTCCTGATTTATTTTTCTGACGCGATAGTAAAAATCATCGCCCAAAACAAAAAGGGGCGAATCATACAAACGGCACATTTTTCTTATCACCGCCAAGGCGTTTTTTTCCTGACGGCTGGCAATAACCGGCACGCGCCGCTTTATAATACCGGCCTTCTCGTAAGCAATTTCCGATATTTTACTCCCTAACTTATTGGTGTGGTCGTAACCAATATGGGAGATAACACTTACCATGGGATTGACGACATTCGTCGCGTCCAGCCGGCCGCCCAAGCCAACTTCTAAAACGACAAAATCTAACTGCTCGTCGAGAAAATACCGAAAAGCCAGCGCCGTATAGAGTTCGAAAAAAGTAATTTTACCGTACTTTTTTGTATCCCTTATTTTTTCTAGATACGGTTTAAACCTTTCAATAATCTCTACAACTCTTTTTTTTTCGATCAACCTGCTTTTAACCCTATAATTTACTCTTTTTAAAATCGCGATCCTTTCGCAAAAATCATTAAAATGCGGCGAAGTATAAAGGCCTACCCGATAACCGCAAGCGGCGAGGATATAGGCGGTAAGGGTAGCAACCGAGCCTTTGCCTTTTGTCCCGGCGACATGAATCACATTAAGCTTTGAATAGTTAATATTTAAGACGCCGAGAAGGTACTCGGTACGATCGAGCTTCAAAGATTCTTTATAGGAATAGGAAATCCTGCGTTCATAGTCTATAAAGCCGTTTAAGTATTGATTTGCCGCTAAAAAAGAGGCTTGTTCTGAGCTATCTTTTCTTTTATTGAGTTTATTTTTCATGATTTACCTTGAACTTATCAAAGCATGAGTTTCTTGAACAGCCGCTTGATAAACAGTGATAAATACAATAGCAGTTACGGACAAATCTTGCTGGCATCATCCCGAAACAAGAGGAAATAGAGATTTATTTCTATTACGGCCTTATGTAAGAGGATACGGATAAATAAGAAAGGGCGCCTCTATTTATTTTTTTCCTAGACAAAATAGAAACGCCCCCTTTTTAGCTTACTTATTTAATAAGTTCTTTTGCCATTCGTAAAACAGTCATCGGTATCTTAACCCCGATCTGATCGGCTGTCTTCTGATTTATTACCAAATCATAATTCTTTAACATTATCGATTTCATTTCTGCCGTATTTTCACCCTTCAATACCCTAATCGCTAATTCTCCCACTTCCCTGCCTAACCTTTCGTAATCAACTCCCAATGATATTAAGACACCCTCCTTAGCCATATCTTTGGTTATGCTTAAAGAAGGAAGCTTGCGTTCAATAAGCGGTTTAGCAACCGTCGCGGCCGTAGCGGCTAAGGTGCTGCCAGCAGCGAAAATAACCGCGTCCACTTTCGCTTCATCTAAAACACGTATGGCGCTATTTACATCTGCTTCCGAATTGTACTCGGCCGGGAAGGCCTTAAAATCAAACTGTTTCTCTAAAGCGGTCAAATCTTTTAAACATATTACGCTGTTACTTTCTTTAGGGGTATAAATTATTCCTAATTTCTTAAAATCCACGATTTTCCTTAAAATATTAATTTGCCCCTCGGCGCTTACCTTTACGCTTCCACCGACAAGATTACAGCCTGAACGCTCCCAGCTGTCGACAATCTCCGAGCGCACCGGGTCATAAGTAACGTTAAAAACAACCGGGATGTCTTTTATAACCCCCTTGGCTATTTTAGCCACTGGTGTTGAGAAAGTATAAACAAGGTCTGTTACAGAAGGATCGATGTCCTTTAATATTTCATTTAACTTTTCCTTGCTTCGCTCGGCATCTAATTCAGCCCAGTTAACGTCAAAAGCCTCGTTTAAGACTGCCTGAAAACCGTCTTCAGCCTCGGTGTGG